>NZ_JARGEF010000078.1:0-32506 GCF_033794725.1 Streptomyces sp. ID05-39B
TTTTTTTTTTTTTTTTTTTTTTTTTGACTTCGGGCGTCCCCCTGATTCTAACTTTTTGGTTTCGGCGGCGGCGTAGAGGTGTTTTAAAAGCAGGGGGCTGGGCCGCGTGGTCGGCCTCGGCGCGGTCCTCGGCGGTGCGCTTGGCGGGGCGTCCGGGCCGCTCCGTGGGCGGGGAGAGCTCGATCTCACTGCCGTCGACCGGGTTGACGGTGAGGACGTGCTCGCCGGCGACGACGCGCACGGTGCGGGCGAGAGCCGGCGTGTGCTGTCCGAAGTCGGGTGTGAGGGGGTCCCTGGAGGGACGCGGGCGCGGCGCGTGGCCGTCGGCCTCACCGCCGTACTCCTCGGGTGCCCGGTGCGTCGGGTCCATAGGTCAAGCCCCCCAAAAAGCGTGGTGTGGAGACAGCCCCTCCCGGCCTCGCTGCACACTTTGCTGTCGCTTCTGGTCCGGTGCCCGCTCGAGGGCTGCGGGCGCGGGCAGACGAACCGTAAACCTTCGCACAGTATCTACGACAGCCCGGGGTGCCGCGCCGTCCGAGACGTCACGGTCCGGTGAGGATTGCGCGCGTCGCGGATGTGAGGTTTGCCCACCTCGTGAACGCGCCTTTCGCCCAGCCGCTGACCGACGTGTCTCACACGCGCGGGAGGGACTCCACTCCGATGCCGCCCTCGATCGCGAGGATCCGGTGCAGTCGGGTGGCCACCAGCAGGCGCTGCATCTGGGGTGGTACGTCGCGCAGGACCAGGCGGCGGCCGCAGCGGCCCGCCCGGCGGTGGGCGCCCATGATGACGCCGAGTCCGGTGGCGTCCCAGGAGTCGAGTTCGGACAGGTCGAGCACCAGGTCGCCGACGCCGTCGTCGACCGCCGTGTGCAGGACCGTACGGGCGTCCGCCGCGCTGCGGACGTCGAGGCGGCCCCCGACGGCCAGCTCGACGTGGTCGCCCCTGATGTGCATAGCGCTCCCCTAAGCGTGCGTCTCGTGCTCCGCGGTGGTGAATGTCCGGTGTTGCATCGTCTGACTGCGTGAAGCGGTCGGAGGTTGCCGTCTGTGAGCGAACCGATACCGAATTCACCCGCAGGGGTGAGGCCTGTGGGGCGTGTGCGGTTTCAGCGCTTGCAGAAGCCCTGCCCGCTCTGACGTCCGATGTCACCGGCGTCAACCATCCGGCGCATTCCGAACCGGTGGAGCGAACTCCCCTCCATATGGCTCTCGGCGGGAGACTAGCGGGCGTGAGGCGCTGTGTGACCGGTTAGTAACGCGTTTCACGTCTCAGGGCGTGAGACGCCGATCACGTCGTCAATTCCTGCCGGATTCGCGCCGATTGACCCCTCCTATACGGGCCCGCGGACAGCGCCCGGCACCCGTGACGGACGGCACGGTGCGCGGCGCCGAGGACGGTCTAGATTGGCGGCATGGTCAATCTGACGCGCATCTACACCAGGACCGGCGACCAGGGCACCACGGCCCTCGGCGACATGAGCCGGGTCGGCAAGACCGACCTGCGCATCGCGGCGTACGCGGACGCGAACGAAGCGAACGCGGTCATCGGTACGGCGATCGCACTGGGCGGGCTCGACGAGAGCGTCGTCAAGGTCCTCATCCGCGTCCAGAACGACCTGTTCGACGTGGGCGCGGACCTGTCGACCCCGGTGGTGGAGAAGCCGGACTTCCCGCCGCTGCGGGTCGAGCAGTTCTACATCGACAAGCTGGAGGCCGACTGCGACCGCTTCAACGCGGAGTTGGAGAAGCTGCGGTCCTTCATCCTGCCCGGCGGCACGCCCGGCGCGGCCCTGCTGCACCAGGCGTGCACGGTGGTCCGCCGCGCCGAACGCTCGACCTGGGCGGCGCTGGAGGCGCACGGCGGCGAGGGAGGGAACGGCAGCATGAACCCCCTCACCGCGACCTACCTCAACCGCCTGTCGGACCTGCTCTTCATCCTGGCCCGCACGGCCAACAAGGAAGTGGGCGACGTGCTCTGGGTCCCCGGCGGGGAACGCTGAGCGTCCGCTAGCGGCTTCCCGTGGAGGTGGTCGGCGTCCGGTCCTCGCCGGGCGCGTCCTCGTCCGTCCCGGCGCCCGCCGGGGCCTTGCGGGGCCAGACCGTGTACGACAGGGCGATGAGGCCGTAGATGCCGACCACGCGCAGGGCCGTCCCCTGGAACGCGCGCAGGGAGCTGACGTCGCCGGAGTCGCCGACGTACCAGACGGCGCACTGCAGCAGGGCCAGGGCGACGGCTGCCCCGAACACGGCGCGCAGCCACAGCTTCGCCTCGTGCAGGGCGCGGGCGCGGCCGTAGCGGGGTGGCCTCGGCGGGGGCGGGCCGCCGCCGAGGCGGTGGGCGGCGTGGCCGTCGATCCAGCGGATCGTGTAGTGACCGAAGGCGACGGTGTACCCGATGTACAGCGCCGCCAGGCCGTGCTCCCAGCCGGGTTCCGCGCCGTTGCGCAGGTCGATCGCCGTCACGACGAACAGGACGAGTTCCAGCACCGGCTCGCACAGCAGCAGCACCACACTGGTCCGCCGCCACCTGAGCAGGTAACGGACGGCCAGTCCCAGTGCCAGCAGCACCCAGAAGCCGATCTCACAGGCGGCGATCAACCAGACGATCACGGTTCGCTCCTCTCGGTCACCCTTTCAGGCTCCCGTGCGGGACGGCCCGGTTCGTCGTCGCCGGTGACGAACCTCCGGTACATCGAAAGATGCAGTTCGAAACCGTTCCCGGGCACAAGGCGGCGGACTCGCGGGCCGTGTTGGATGAGTTCATGGCCGTCCGACTCCCCCGCCCGCACCGGTTCGACGTGGCCGTAGCCACCGGCGGACTGCTCGGCGGGCTGCTGCTGTGGGGCATCGGCCTGGGTACCCGCCCGGCCGACGAGCCGATCGTGCTGTTCGACGGCCGCTGGCCGATCCTGCTGCCGCTGCTGCTGATGGCCGGCTGCGAGCTGCTGCGCCGTTCCGCCCCGCGCACCGCGCTGCTGGCCGGCACGGCCGCCCTCACCCTGGACACGGTCACCCAGGGCAGCGTCGTCACGCTGATCATGTTCACCGACCTCGTGTACGCGGCCGTGCTGTACGGCACGCCCGCCTCGGCCCGGCGGATCCCGTGGATCACCGGGCTGCTGACGGTGGCGGCGACGGTCGTGCCGTTCGCCGTCTGGCGGGTGCCCGAGGCGTTGCTGATCGGGGTGGCCGTCGGCGTCGTCTCGTTCGCGCCGGGGTCCACCGGTCTGATCGTCCGCAATCATCGCGACGCCGCCGTGGCCGCCCGGCTGCGGGCCGAACAGACGGCGCTGCTCGCCGAGATGGACCGCACCCAGGCGGTCACGGCCGAACGCGCCCGGATGGCCCGCGAACTGCACGACATGGTCGCCAACCATCTGTCGGCGATCGCCATCCACTCCACGGCCGCGCTCTCCCTGGACGACCCGGACACCTCGAAGGAGGCGCTCGCGGTGATCCGGGAGAACAGTGTGGAGGGGCTGGCGGAGATGCGGCGGCTGATCGGCATCCTGCGCGACGGCAGCGGGGACCGGGAACCGGCCGCCGCCCCCACCCTCGACGGACTCGGCGACCTGGTCGAGGGTGCCCGCGCCAACGGCCTCGACGTCACCCTGCGCGCCGGCCACGGCAAGGTGCCCACCCCGGTCGAACTGGCCGCCTACCGCATCGTCCAGGAGTCGCTGACCAACGCCCTCAAGCATGCCTCGCCGGGTCCGGTCACCGTCACCCTCGCCCGCCGGGACGGGCTGCTCGACATCGGGGTCACCAGCCCGTACGGCCACCGGGACGGGCCCCGCGCGCCCGGTTCCGGGGCCGGGCTGGTCGGGATGCGGGAGCGCACCTCGCTGCTGGGCGGGACCTTCGCGGCCGGCCCCGAGGACGCGGCCGGCCCCGAGGGCCCGCTGTGGACCGTCCGCGCCTCGCTGCCCGTCACCGAGGAGGACCGTCCACAATGACACCGGCCCGCACATGGCCCACGTCCGCAATGACACCCGCCCACGCATGACCACCCCACCCTCCCCACCGCCGAAGGAGACCCGCATGATCCGCGTCCTCGTCGCCGAGGACCAGTCCGCCGTCCGCGCCGGTCTGGTCCTCATCCTGCGCAGCGCCCCCGGCGTGGAGGTGGTCGGCGAGGCGGCCGACGGGGAGCGGGCGGTGGCGCTGGCCCGCGAGCTGCGGCCGGACGTGGTGCTGATGGACGTACAGATGCCGCGGCTCGACGGGGTGTCGGCGACCCGGAAGGTGGTCGAGGAGGGGCTGGCCGACGTGCTGGTGCTGACCACCTTCGACCTCGACGAGTACGTCTTCGGGGCGCTGCGGGCGGGCGCGGCCGGGTTCCTGCTGAAGAACACCGAGGCGAAGGACCTGATCGAGGCGGTCCGTACGGTCGCGCGCGGCGAAGGCGTGGTGGCGCCGGCCGTCACGCGCCGGCTCATCGCGGAGTTCGCCGCGAGCCCGGCGCCGGGGCCGAGGGCCGATCCGGCGGTGCTGGAGTCGCTGACCCGGCGTGAACGCGAGGTGCTGGTCTGTCTCGGCGAGGGGCTGTCCAACGCGGGGATCGCGGCGCGGCTGGACATGGCGGAGGCGACGGTGAAGACGCACGTCAGCCGTCTGCTGGGCAAGCTGGAACTGCGCAGCCGGGTCCAAGCCGCGGTACTCGCACAGGAGTTGGGGATCCAGTAACGCCTGGAAACCGTGTACCGCGAAGTGGTCCAGACCTATTGACCTGTGGTCCAGACCTTTCTATTCTCGCGGCACCGTGGGTGTGAAGGCTCAGTCACACCCCACCCCGCTCCTTCACAGAGGAGGCGCTGCATGCGCTTCAGACACAAGGCCGTGGCAGGTCTCGCGACCCTGCTGCTTCCCCTGGCCGGTCTGGTCGGCCTCGCGAGCCCGGCCCAGGCGGCGACATCCGCCACCGCCACCTACGCCAAGCCCTCCGACTGGGGCACCGGCTTCGAGGGCAAGTGGACGGTGAAGAACACCGGCACCACGACCATCAGCTCCTGGACCGTCGAGTGGGACTTCCCCTCCGGCACGTCCGTCACCTCCGCCTGGGACGCCGACGTCACCTCCGCCGGCACCCACTGGACCGCCAAGAACAAGTCCTGGAACGGCTCGCTGGCCCCCGGCGCCTCCGTCTCCTTCGGCTTCAACGGCGCCGGCACCGGCTCCCCCTCCCACTGCAAGCTCAACGGCGGCAGTTGCGACGGCACCTCGGTCCCGGGCGACGCGGCCCCCACCGCACCGGGCACCCCCACCGCCTCCGAGATCACCAACACCTCGGTGAAGCTGGCCTGGGGCGCCGCCACCGACGACAAGGGCGTCAAGAACTACGACGTCCTGCGCGGCGGCACCAAGGTCGCCACGGTGACGACCACCTCGTACACCGACACGGGCCTCACCGCCGGCACCGACTACTCCTACACCGTGCAGGCCCGCGACACCGCCGACCAGAGCGGCCCGGTCAGCGGCGCCCGCGCCGTACGCACCACCGGCGGCACCACCGACCCGCCGCCCACCGGCGACAAGGTCAAGCTCGGCTACTTCACCGAGTGGGGCGTCTACGGCCGCAACTACCACGTCAAGAACCTGGTGACCTCCGGCTCCGCCGCGAAGATCACCCACATCAACTACGCGTTCGGCAACGTCAAGAACGGTCAGTGCACCGTCGACGACACCTACGCCGCCTATGACAAGGCGTACACCGCCGACCAGTCCGTCAGCGGCACCGCCGACACCTGGGACCAGCCGCTGCGCGGCAACTTCAACCAGCTCCGCCAGCTCAAGGCGAAGTACCCGCACATCAAGGTGCTGTACTCCTTCGGCGGCTGGACCTACTCCGGCGGCTTCGGCCAGGCCGCGGCCAACGCCACCGCGTTCGCCAAGTCCTGCAAGGCCGTCGTGGAGGACCCCCGCTGGGCCGACGTCTTCGACGGCATCGACATCGACTGGGAGTACCCGAACGCCTGCGGCCTGACCTGCGACACCTCCGGCCCGGCCGCCTTCCGCACCCTGTCCCAGGCGCTGCGCACCGAGTTCGGCGCGAACTACCTGGTCACCGCGGCCATCACCGCCGACGGCTCCTCCGGCGGCAAGATCGACGCGGCCGACTACGGCGGCGCCGCCCAGTACCTCGACTGGTACAACGTGATGACCTACGACTACTTCGGCGCCTTCGACAAGGACGGCCCGACCGCCCCGCACTCCCCGCTCACCTCGTACGCCGGCATCCCGGCCGCGGGCTTCAACTCCGCCGACGCGATCGCCAAGCTCAAGGCGAAGGGCGTCCCCTCCGCCAAACTGCTCCTCGGCATCGGCTTCTACGGCCGCGGCTGGACCGGCGTCACCCAGTCCGCCCCCGGCGGCACGGCGACCGGCGCGGCCCCCGGCACCTACGAGGCCGGCATCGAGGACTACAAGGTTCTCAAGAACTCCTGCCCCGCCACCGGCACCATCGCCGGCACGGCCTACGCGCACTGCGGCACCAACTGGTGGTCCTACGACACCCCGTCGACGATCGCCGGAAAGATGACCTGGGCCAAGAACCAGGGCCTCGGCGGCGCCTTCTTCTGGGAGTTCAGCGGCGACACCAGCAACGGTGAACTCGTGAGCGCCATCAACAGCGGCCTGTAGGAGCCGTTCGCACCAGACCTAGGCGACATTGACGCGCTGACCGGGCGGGGCTGCCTCGAGCCACGCGAGAAAACCGGTCAGCGCGTCTTCGCTCATCGCCAGCTCAAGACGCGTGCCCCGGTGCACACAGGTGAGGATGATCGCGTCGGACAGCAGCGCCAGCTCCTCCTCCCCCTCGGGCAGCCGGCGGCCGGCCACCTCGATGGAGGCGCGCTCCAGCACCCGGCGCGGGCGGTAGGCGTAGGAGAAGACCCGGTACCACTCGATGCGGTCGCCGTTGTAGCGGGCTACCCCGTAGCTCCAGCCTTTTCCGCTCGTATCCGTCTTCTCGGGGACGTCCCAGCGCAGGGAACAGTCGAAGGTCCCGCCGGAGCGCTGGATGAGTCTGCGGCGCAGGCCGAAGACGAACAACCCCAGCGCCACCAGGGCCACGACGATTCCGCACACAGTCAGAGCGAGGACCATCGACACCGACCTCCTCGTCTCCTAGGTACCGAAACAGGTAACGGAACGGAAAAAACATCCAGATCTGCCTCAGCCGCGGTCGGCTCCGGATCGCTCCGGTGCCAACCGCGGCTGAGTGACGTCATCACACGGCGAGCTGTCTCAGCTCGCCGCCGCCGCACGCAGTCGTACGTCCGCGCGGCGCTCGGCGGAGGCGTCGCCCTCCGCCTTCGCACGCTCGAGCTCGCGCTCGGCGCGCTGGACGTCGATCTCGTCCGACAGCTCGGCGATCTCGGCCAGCAGCGACAGTTTGTTGTCGGCGAACGAGATGAAACCGCCGTGCACAGCGGCGACGACCGTCCCACCGTCACTCGTACGGATGGTCACCGGGCCCGACTCCAGCACACCGAGCAGCGGCTGGTGACCGGGCATGACGCCGATGTCGCCGGACGTGGTGCGCGCGACGACCAGGGTGGCCTCGCCGGACCAGACCTCTCGGTCGGCCGCGACCAGCGCGACGTGCAGCTCAGCAGCCAAGGTGGCTCCTCGGGTCACCACCCGGCGGGTCTGCCGGGTGTTGGTTACAAGTCTAGTAGGCGTGGAAGAGGGGGCGGGACGACCCCGCCCCCTCTCACGAACTCAGATCTCGGATCTCAGATCTTTGGACCGACCGGTCCTCAGGTCAGGAGACGCCCAGCTCCTTCGCGTTCTTCTTCAGGTCCTCGATACCACCGCACAGGAAGAATGCCTGCTCCGGGAAGTGGTCGTAGTCACCGTCGATGATCGCGTTGAACGCGGTGATCGACTCGTCCAGCGGGACGTCCGACCCGTCGACGCCGGTGAACTGCTTGGCGACGTGGGTGTTCTGGGACAGGAAGCGCTCCACGCGACGGGCACGGTGGACGGTGAGCTTGTCCTCCTCGCCCAGCTCGTCGATACCGAGGATCGCGATGATGTCCTGAAGGTCCTTGTACTTCTGCAGGACCGTCTTGACGCGCATCGCGGTGTTGTAGTGGTCCGCCGCGATGTAGCGGGGGTCCAGGATGCGGGACGTGGAGTCCAGCGGGTCCACGGCCGGGTAGATGCCCTTCTCGGAGATCGGACGGGAGAGAACCGTCGTCGCGTCGAGGTGGGCGAAGGTGGTGGCCGGGGCCGGGTCGGTCAGGTCGTCCGCGGGGACGTAGATCGCCTGCATCGAGGTGATCGAGTGACCACGGGTCGAGGTGATGCGCTCCTGGAGGAGACCCATCTCGTCGGCCAGGTTCGGCTGGTAACCCACCGCGGAGGGCATCCGGCCGAGCAGGGTCGAGACCTCGGAACCGGCCTGGGTGAAGCGGAAGATGTTGTCGATGAAGAACAGCACGTCCTGCTTCTGCACATCGCGGAAGTACTCCGCCATGGTCAGACCGGCAAGGGCCACGCGCAGACGGGTGCCCGGGGGCTCGTCCATCTGACCGAAGACCAGGGCGGTCTTGTCGATGACGCCCGACTCGGCCATCTCCTCGATGAGGTCGTTGCCCTCACGAGTGCGCTCACCGACACCGGCGAACACGGAGACACCGTCGTGGTTGTTGGCGACGCGGTAGATCATCTCCTGGATGAGCACCGTCTTGCCGACGCCGGCACCGCCGAACAGACCGATCTTGCCGCCCTTGACGTACGGGGTCAGCAGGTCGATGACCTTGACGCCGGTCTCGAACATCTCGGTCTTCGACTCGAGCTCGTCGAAGTTGGGGGCCTTGCGGTGGATGGTCCAGCGCTCGCCCTCGTACTGCTCGTCGACGTTCAGCACCTCACCGAGGGTGTTGAACACCTTGCCCTTGGTGAAGTCGCCGACCGGGACGGAGATGCCCGTGCCGGTGTCGGTGACCGCGGCCTGGCGGACCAGACCGTCGGTGGGCTGCATGGAGATGGTGCGGACCAGGCCGTCACCCAGGTGCTGGGCGACCTCCAGGGTCAGCGTCTTCTTCTCGCCGGCGAGGGCCGGGTCGGCCACCTCGACGTGAAGGGCGTTGTAGATCTCCGGCATGGCGTCGACGGGGAATTCCACGTCGACGACCGGGCCGATGACCCGGGCGACGCGGCCCGTGGCAACGGCCGTCTCAACTGTCGTCGTCATTACTTGTCACTCCCCGCGGTCGCGTCGGCCAGGGCTGCAGAGCCACCGACGATCTCGCTGATTTCCTGGGTGATTTCGGCCTGGCGGGCCGCGTTGGCAAGGCGGGAGAGCGTCTCGATCAGCTCTCCGGCGTTGTCGGTGGCCGACTTCATCGCGCGCCGCGTGGCGGCGTGCTTCGAGGCGGCCGACTGAAGCAGCGCGTTGTACACGCGGCTCTCGACATACCGGGGCAGCAGGGCGTCGAGGACGTCCTCCGCCGACGGCTCGAAGTCGTACAGCGGAAGGATCTCGTCCTTCGCCGCGGACTCCTGGGCCACCTCTTCGAGGCTGAGCGGCAGCAGACGGTCACTGAGTGCCGTCTGCGTCATCATCGACACGAATTCGGTGAACACGATGTGGAGCTCGTCCACACCACCGTCCGCCGTCTCCTTCTCGATGGCCTCGATGAGGGGGGCCGCGACCTTCTTGGCGTCCGCGTACGTCGGCTCGTCCGTGAAGCCCGACCACGACTCCGCGACCTTGCGCTCACGGAAGTTGTAGTGGGCGAGACCACGCCGGCCGACGATGTACGTGTCGACCTGCTTGCCCTCCGCCTCGAGGCGCGCCGTCAGCTGCTCCGCGGCCTTGATCGCGTTGGAGTTGAAGGCACCCGCGAGACCACGGTCGCTCGTCAGGAGCAGCACCGCGGACCGCACGACCGTCTCGGCCTGCGTGGTCAGCGGGTGCTTCGTGTTCGATCCGGTACCCACCGCCGTGACCGCGCGGGTGAGCTCGGACGCGTACGGCTTCGAGGCCGCCACCTTGCGCTGCGCCTTGACGACACGCGAGGCGGCGATCATCTCCATCGCCTTGGTGATCTTCTTGGTCGCGGTGACGGATCGGATGCGACGCTTGTAGACCCGGAGCTGGGCTCCCATGAGTCAGGTCCCTTCCTTACGTCACTTGGCCGCGGCCGGGGCGTCCTCGCCGAGAAGCCTGCCGTCCGAGGTCTCGAACTGCTTCTTGAACTCGGCGATCGCGTCGGCAATGGCGATGAGGGTGTCCTCGGACATCTTGGCACCCTCCTTGATGGAGGTCATGAGGCCCTGCTCCTTGCGGTGCAGGTACTCCAGCAGCTCCTTCTCGAAGCGGCGCACGTCGCCCACCGGCACCTCGTCCATCTTGCCGGTGGTACCGGCCCAGATGGAGACGACCTGGTCCTCGGTGGCCATCGGCTGGTACTGAGCCTGCTTGAGCAGCTCGACCAGGCGCTGACCGCGCTCCAGCTGGGACTTCGACGCGGCGTCCAGGTCGGAACCGAAGGCGGCGAAGGCCTCCAGCTCACGGTACTGGGCGAGGTCGAGGCGCAGACGGCCGGAAACCTGTCGCATCGCCTTGTGCTGCGCGGAACCACCGACTCGGGAGACGGAGATACCGACGTTCAGCGCGGGGCGCTGACCGGCGTTGAACAGGTCCGACTCCAGGAAGCACTGGCCGTCGGTGATGGAGATGACGTTGGTCGGGATGAACGCCGAGACGTCGTTGGCCTTCGTCTCGACGATCGGCAGACCGGTCATCGAGCCGGCGCCCAGCTCGTCGGAGAGCTTCGCGCAGCGCTCCAGCAGGCGGGAGTGCAGGTAGAAGACGTCGCCCGGGTAGGCCTCGCGGCCCGGCGGACGGCGCAGCAGCAGCGACACGGCGCGGTAGGCGTCGGCCTGCTTCGAAAGGTCGTCGAAGATGATGAGGACGTGCTTGCCCTCGTACATCCACTGCTGACCGATGGCCGAACCGGTGTACGGCGCCAGGTACTTGAAGCCGGCCGGGTCGGACGCCGGAGCGGCGACGATGGTCGTGTACTCCAGCGCGCCGGCCTCTTCGAGGGCGCCACGCACGGAGGCGATGGTCGAGCCCTTCTGGCCGATGGCGACGTAGACGCAGCGGACCTGCTTCTTCACGTCGCCGGAGCGCCAGTTGTCACGCTGGTTGATGATCGTGTCGACGGCCAGCGCGGTCTTGCCGGTCTGACGGTCACCGATGATCAGCTGACGCTGGCCACGGCCGATCGGCGTCATCGCGTCGACGGCCTTGTAACCGGTCTCCATCGGCTCGTGCACCGACTTACGGGCCATGACGCCCGGAGCCTGAAGCTCCAGGGCGCGGCGGCCGGACGTCTCGATCTCGCCGAGGCCGTCGATCGGGTTGCCGAGCGGGTCGACGACGCGGCCGAGGTATCCCTCGCCCACCGCGACCGAGAGGACCTCACCGGTACGCGTGACCGGCTGACCCTCCTCGATGCCACTGAACTCGCCGAGGACGACGCAGCCGATCTCGCGCTCCTCGAGGTTGAGGGCGAGACCGAGGGTGCCGTCCTCGAACTTCAGCAGTTCGTTGGCCATGGCCGAGGGAAGGCCCTCGACCTTCGCGATGCCGTCGCCGGCAAGGCTGACCGTACCGACCTCCTCGCGCGAGGCCGCGTCCGGCTTGTACGACTGGACGAAGTTCTCCAGTGCGTCCCGGATCTCCTCCGGCCGGATCGTGAGCTCCGCCATCTGGGTTCCCTGCTCTCCTTGTTGGGCCCGAAGTTTCACTTTGGGGGGATGGGGACTCCCCCCTGAAAGAGGTGAATCCTCTGCACGGCCCAACCAGGGCC
This sequence comes from Streptomyces sp. ID05-39B, assembly GCF_033794725.1. Lineage (NCBI taxonomy): Bacteria > Bacillati > Actinomycetota > Actinomycetes > Kitasatosporales > Streptomycetaceae > Streptomyces > Streptomyces sp. ID05-39B. The sequence continues at coordinate 11,834 of NZ_JARGEF010000078.1, forward strand.
GCCATCAGTTCGTACTGCGGTCTTGAGTTGCTGCTAGCCAGCCATGCGGCGGGTGGCGTCCTCGATACGGTCCGCGAGCGAGCCGTTGATCACCTCGTCACCGACCTGCACCCGGATCCCGCCCAGGACCTCGGGGTCCACGTCGAGGTTGAGGTGCATCGTGCGGCCGTAGAGCTTCGCGAGGGCGGCGCCCAGGCGCTGCTTCTGCGGGTCGCTCAGCGGTACCGCCGAGGTGACGACGGCCACCATGCGGTCCCGGCGCGCGGCGGCGAGCTTGGACAGGGACTCGAGTCCCGCCTCCAGGCTACGACCTCGCGGCGCGGTCACAAGGCGCGTCACCAGACGCTCGGTGGCCGCGTCCGCACGACCGCCGAGCAGGCTGCGCAGCAGCTCGCCCTTGGCCGGCGCGGTGGCCTTCCGGCTGGTCAGTGCGGCGCGCAGCTCGGTGTTCGAGGTGACGATCCGCCCGAAGCGGAACAGCTCGTCCTCGACGTTGTCGAGCGTGCCGGCCTGCTGCGCGGCGGTCAGGTCCGCGGCGTCCGCCAGCTGCTCCAGCGCGTCCACCAGGTCGCGCGACTGCGACCAGCGGGAACGCACCAGACCGGCGACCAGATCGACGGCGGGGCCGCTGACCTGGTTGCCGAGCAGGCGCTGGGCCAGCTCGGCCTTCGCCTCACCGGCCTGCGCCGGGTCGGTGAGGACCCGACGCAGCGACACCTCGCGGTGGAGCAGCGCGGTGACGGCCGCCAGCTCGGCGGCGAGCTGCGCCGCGTCCACGGACGTGTTGTCCGTCAGCGCGTCGAGACGCTCGCGTGCGGCTGCCAGGGCCTCGCGGCTCGCTCCGTTCATCGCGACGCCTCGGCCTTCTCCTCGAGCTCGTCGAGGAAGCGGTCGATGACGCGGCTCTGGCGGGCGTGGTCCTCGAGGGACTCGCCGACGAGCTTGCCGGCCAGAACGGTGGCAAGCTTGCCGACATCCTGGCGCAGCGCGGACGAGGCGGCCTTGCGGTCGGCCTCGATCTGGGTGTGACCGGCGGCGACGATCTCCTCGCGCTGCCGCTGGCCCTCGGCGCGCATCTCCGCGATGAGCGTCGCACCCTGCTCCTGCGCCTCCTGGCGCAGACGCGCGGCCTCGTGCCGGGCCTCGGCGAGCTGAGCCTTGTACTGCTCAAGCACGCTCTGGGCCTCGGTCTGCGCGGCCTCGGCCTTCTCGATACCGCCCTCGATGGCCTCGCGGCGCTCTTCCAGAACCTTGTTGATGTTCGGGAGGAGCTTCTTGGCGAGGAAGCCGAAGACGATGACGAAGGCGATGAGGCCGATGACGAGCTCGGGGATCGGCGGGACGAGGGGGTTTTCCATCTCCTCGGCCGCCACGATGAGCAGTTGGCTCATGTGTATGCCTTTCGTCTAGTCGGCTGGTCTCGGATCAGCGATCAGTAGCCGTAGACGAACGGCATGACCAGACCGATCAGGGCAAGCGCCTCACAGAAGGCGAAGCCGAGGATCTGGTTGGCGCGGATCAGACCGGCCGCCTCGGGCTGCCGGGCGAGGGCCTGCGTGCCGTTACCGAAGATGATGCCGACGCCGACGCCGGGGCCGATCGCGGCGAGGCCGTAACCGATGGAGCCGAGGGAGCCTTCGACAGCAGCAAGGGTCTGGGACATGCCAGTTCTTCCTTTTCTTTACGGACCGGTGGGGGTTGGCCACCGGACGGCTATGAGAGGTCGGGTACGGGTGGCTCAGTGGTGCTCGGCGAGCGCGCCCTGGATGTAGGTGCAGGTCAGCAGGACGAACACGTACGCCTGCAGCGCCTGGATGAACAGCTCGAAGGCCGTCATCACAACGACCATGACGAATGAGACGCCCGCGTAGGCGATGCCGATGCCGTTCAGCAGGTACCAGCTCGCGATGGTGAAGAGCAGCAGCAGGGTGTGACCAGCGAACATGTTCGCGAAGAGTCGCACCGCGTGCGTGAACGGGCGGATCAGCAGGTTCGAGAAGAACTCGATGCCCATGGCCAGCGGAAGTACCGGGCCGAGCGACTTGTCGTAGCCGGTGACGTTCTTGAAGAAGCCGACGAATCCGTGCCGCTTGAAGGTCAGCGAGACCCACAGAACGTAGACGATCAGCGCGAGAACCAGCGGATACGAAATGATCGACGTGACCGGGAACTGGGCGATCGGAATGATCGACCAGAGATTCATCATCCAGACGAAGAAGAAGAGCGAGACGATGAGCGGTACATACTTCTCGCCTTCCTTCTTGCCGATGGTCTCGTAGACGACACCGCGGCGGATGAAGTCGTAACCCGCCTCGGCCACCATCTGAAGCTTGCCCGGAACGACCTTCGGCTTACGGAAGGCAGCCCAGAAGAAGCCGACGATGACGATCGAGCCGAGGAGCGCCAGCAGCATCGTCTTGTTGAAGTACACGTTGCTGTCCGCGTCACCCCACAGGGGCTCGAACAGGAACGAGTGCAGGCCGGGAGAGGGGAAGCCACAACCGTCGAAGATGTGGCAATCGGTCTCGAAGGCGAGCACCTGCGTCGGGTCAGCACTCACCGCGGGCTCCTTCAGCGTGACGCATGTGTACGGCAACCTCGTTGTGTCGGCGCGGCGCAGGGCCGCAGTTCGGCACGGGACTGGTGTTACGGATGTGGGGGCGGCTCTTGGGCATCTCGCCTCGCGATTGAGCAGGCGTCAGCTCGGATGCCCGCGCCCGCGATGCCGCAGTTGGCACCGGACGATAGCAGGATCTCTTAGGCGTCTTTATCCCGGCCCTACCCGTCACGACGAGTGCCCCGATTTGTGGGACTGCTCGCCCTTCGTGGGAGTGCTCGGGTCGGGCTCGACATAGAGGATCTTGGACTTCATGTGCGCCCAGGTCTGAGCGCCGATCCAAGCCAGAGTGCCGGCGACCAGAGTGAGCGCGAACGCCTTGGGATGGAAAAGCGTCGTGTTCTTGAACGCCGCCATGAAGATGAACAGGAGCAGGATCTGCGCCGCGTAGAGCAGCAGGCCCATGCCCTGGAACAGGTGCGGAAGCGTTTTGGCGATGCGCTGCAGGACGTAGAGGCTGACACCCATGAAGAGGATGACCAGCACCGTCGCGACGCCGGCCCCGATTGCACCTTTGCCGCCCGCGACCACACCGCTGACGACGGCGGCGATCGCGCCGACGGCAACCGTGGGCACGGCGGCCTGAGCCAGGATCCGGACGTCGTTGGACGGCATGGCGGCAACTCCGCTTTCAAAGGCAAAGGGGGCAGGGGTGTCGTCATGGACGAGCGTAGTCCCCGTCCGAGGGGCGAAAGACCGCACGCCGTCCTCGCGACCGATGGACCGTCGCACTACGGTCCTTCGACTCCATCCGGGGTTCTCGTGAACCGTATCACAAACTATTTGATGAGGTCTTTACCTGGATGGTGTGCCCGGTGTCACACATGAGAGTGACACTGCGCGTCTGTGCAGGCCAGCGGATCACTTGTCTGGTAATGGGCAACTTTGCCCACCCACCGTTTCCCCACGACTTGGCAATGCTCTCGTCAGATTCTTACCTTGCCGTGCGCGACCGGGACCCCACGGCGGTCGCCCCGTTGACCCCCGAGACCCCCACGGCCACCGGCGTACGCGGCTCGGGCTCCTCCGCCGGGACGCCGCCCGTGGCGTCCTCCGTCGCCACGGCCTGCTCCGCCTCCGGAAGGACCTTGCGGCGCCGGTAGCGCGGCGGCACGAAGGACTCGGCCCAGCGCGGGGCGCGCGGCGTGAAGCGCGGCAGCAGAAGCAGCAGGAGCCCGATCGCGCTCAGGAACACCACACCGAGGACGATCCACATGGACGCCGAGTTGACCGAGTAGGCGAGCGTGCCGAACGCGATCAGCGCCGACCAGAAGTACATGATCAGCACCGCGCGGCTGTGCGAGTGGCCGACCTCCAGAAGCCGGTGGTGCAGATGCCCGCGGTCGGCGGCGAACGGCGACTGACCCCGCCAGGTGCGGCGCACGATGGCGAGGATCAGGTCGGCGGCCGGGATCGCGATGATCGTCAACGGCATCAGCAGCGGGATGTAGATCGGCACCATCCCGTGCACGGTGCTGCGCTCGGACCCGCCGAACAGGTTGTCCGGGTCGACCTGCCCGGTGATGGAGATCGCGCCCGCGGCGAGCACCAGTCCGATCAGCATCGAGCCGGAGTCGCCCATGAAGATCCGCGCCGGGTGCATGTTGTGCGGCAGGAAGCCCACGCACATGCCCATCAGGATCGCGGCGAACAGCGTGGCCGGGGCCGCCGCCTCGATGCCGTACGAGTACCAGATGCGGTAGGCGTACATGAAGAACGCGGCGGCGGCGATGCACACCATGCCGGCGGCGAGGCCGTCCAGACCGTCCACGAAGTTGACCGCGTTGATGGTGATCACGACCAGTGCCACCGTCAGCAGGGTGCCCTGCCACTGGGTCAGCGCCACCGTGCCGACGCTCGGGATCGGCAGCCACAGGATCGTCAGACCCTGCATGACCATCACGCCCGCGGCGATCATCTGCGCGCCCAGCTTGATCAGGGCGTCGATCTCGAACTTGTCGTCCAGGACGCCGATCAGCCAGATCACGGCCGCTCCGGAGAGCAGGGCACGCGGCTCGTTCGACTTCTCGAAGACCTGGTTGAGGTTGGTCAGGTGGGACGCGACCAGCAGGCCCGCGCACAGGCCGAAGAACATCGCGATCCCGCCGAGCCGCGGAGTGGGCTCCCGGTGCACGTCCCGTGCTCTGATCTCCGGCATGGCCCCCGCCGCGATCGCGAACTTCCGTACCGGCCCTGTCAGCAGATACGTCACCGCGGCCGTGACGCAGAGCGTCAGCAGGTATTCACGCACGGGCTTCCCCACAGGTCTCGCTGGCCATCTGAGCACCACACCCTAGCGAGGCGCGCATAAGGGTGAGGACTTCCGGGTAGCGACGATGGTTGCACGGGTGACTGTGCACGGGAGAGCGCCTGCCCCTGTTCAGCCGGGAGAGGGCGGAAATCCCGCGGTCAGTTCCCGCACTTCCTCACGCACCTGGCGGCCCTCGGCGTCGCCCCGCAGTACGCCCGCCATCAGCTTCGCGATCCGCGCCATCTCCGCCTCCCCCATGCCCTGCGTGGTCACCGCGGCCGTGCCCAGGCGCAGGCCACGCAGGTCGGCGTGCGGCAGCGCGCAGCAGTCCAGCACCATCCCGGCCGCGGCGAGCCGGCCGCGGGCCGTCCGTCCGTCGACGCCCAGGGGCGCCGGGTCGGCGGTGATGAGGTGGGTGTCCGTGCCGCCGGTGGTGACGACCAGCCCCTCCGCCTCCAGCCGGGCCGCCAGCACCCTGGCGTTGGCGACCACCTGATGGGCGTACACGGTGAACGCAGGTGTTGCCGCCTCGCCGAACGCGACCGCCTTCGCGGCGACGGTGTGCATCTGCGCGCCGCCCTGCGTGAACGGGAACACGGCCCGGTCCACCCGCTCCGCCAGCTCGGCACCGCACAGGATCATGCCGCCGCGCGGGCCGCGCAGCACCTTGTGCGTGGTGGCGCAGACGACATCGGCGTACGGCACCGGGTTCGGCGCCGCTCCCCCGGCGACCAGGCCGATCGGGTGGGCGGCGTCGGCGATGAGATAGGCGCCGATCTCGTCGGCCACCTCGCGGAAGAAGGCGTAGTCGATGTGCCGGGGGTAGGCGATGGAGCCGCAGACGATCGCCTTGGGGCGGTGGCTGCGGGCCAGGGTGCGCACCTGTTCCTGGTCGATGAGCCCGGTCTCCGCGTCGACGCCGTACGGCACGAAGTCGAACCAGCGGCCGGAGAAGTTCGCCGGTGAGCCGTGCGTGAGGTGGCCGCCGTAGGGCAGGCCGAGGGCGAGGACGGTGTCGCCGGGGCGCAGCAGAGCGGCGTAGGCGGCGAGGACGGCCGAGGAGCCCGAGTGGGACTGGACGTTTGCGTGGTCGGCGCCGAACAGCTCCGTGGCCCGCTCCACCGCGAGGCGCTCGGCCATGTCCACGATCTCGCAGCCGCCGTGGTGGCGGGCGCCCGGATAGCCCTCGGCGTACTTGTTGGCCAGCGGCGAACCGAGCGCGGCCAGCACGGCGGGGGAGGTGAAGTTCTCTGCGGCGATGAGCTGAAGCGTCGACGCCTGCCGCTCACGCTCCCCGAGCAGGAGCTCGGCGACGGCGGGGTCCTGACGTCGCAGGACGTCGGCCTCGATGGCATGGGTGACCGGCATGGTGGACTCCGGGGCGTCGACGGTGACGTACGTCCAATGTAGGCCGACGCCGCCCCGGCCGCCCGGCTACGCCACCCGAAGAAGCCCCGAGAAGCCCCGAGAAGCCCTCAAGGGACCGGAGAAACCCCGGAGAAGGACACAGCCCCGGCCTCAGGTCCGCGCCGGGACCCCCGTCAGCGCCGTCACCACGGCGGCCGACGCCTGACCCACCCCTCGCACCCCTCGCACCCCTTGGCCCCGGCGGGCCTCACGGGCAGCGGACCGCTGCGGCCGACTCCGACCACCGGCTCACCACCGGGCACCGACCCGCACGTATCAGCCGACGTCTGCCAGGCAGCGCACCTCAGGTCCGCGCCGGGACCCCCGTCAGCGCCGTCACCACGGGGTCCAGGGCCTGGTGTATCTCGTCGCCGATGGAGCGGAAGAACGGGAGCGGTGCCCCGTACGGGTCGTAGACCTCGTCGGCCTCCGCCGTGGGGGCCAGGAGCCAGCCCCGGAGGGCGGCTGCCGCGCGGACCAGGGCGCGGGCGCGCATCACCACGCCCTCGTCCAGCGAGGGGAGGGTGGCCGGGTCGATCGCGTTGACGAGGCGGGTGAACTCCTTCAGCGTGAAGGTGCGCAGGCCCGCCGAGTGGCCCATGGAGATGACCTGGGCGCGGTGGTCACGGGTCGCCGTCAGCACCAGGTCGGCCATGATGACGTGCTCGTCGAGCAGCTCCCGGCCGGTGAAGCCGGAGGCGTCCGCGCCGAAGCCGGCCAGCACGGTCTCCGCGTTGGCCTCCATCGGTGCGCCCTCATGACCCCAGGTGCCCGCGCTCTCCACGATCAGCCCGCCGCCGAGCACCCCGAGGCGCTGCGACACGAAATGCCGGGTCAGCCGCTCGGTGATCGGCGAGCGGCAGACGTTGCCGGTGCTGACGTGGAGGATGCGGAAGGTGTCGCGCGGAAACCCGAACGTCGTCGTCTGTTCCGCTGCACGTTCCCCGGTGCCTATGCCACGCCCCGCGTCAGGGGCTGTCAATTCGCCACCTCGAGGTCGGGTACGACCTTGCGCAGCTCTTCCTCCGAGATCGCGCCCGCCCTCAGCAGCAGGGGCACCTCACGGCTGACGTCGACGATCGACGACGGGACGTTGCCCGGGGTGGGGCCGCCGTCCAGGTAGACGGAGACGGAGTCGCCGAGCATCTCCTGGGCGTAGTCGCAGTTCTCCGGCGCCGGGTGGCCGGTGAGGTTGGCGGAGGAGACCGCCATCGGGCCGACCTCGGTCAGCAGCTCGATGGCGACCGGGTGCAGCGGCATGCGGACGGCGACGGTGCCACGGGTGTCCCCGAGGTCCCACTGGAGGGACGGCTGGTGCTTGGCGACGAGGGTGAGCGCGCCCGGCCAGAACGCGTCGACCAGCTCCCAGGCCATCTCGGAGAAGTCCGTGACGAGACCGTGCAGCGTGTTCGGCGAGCCGATGAGGACGGGCGTGGGCATGTTGCGGCCCCGGCCCTTCGCCTCCAGCAGGTCACCGACGGCCTCCTTGGAGAACGCGTCGGCACCGATGCCGTACACCGTGTCGGTCGGCAGGACGACCAGCTCGCCACGGCGGACGGCGGACGCTGCCTCGCGCAGACCCGTCACGCGGTCGGTCGCGTCATTGGTGTCGTATCGCCGTGCCATGTCTAGCGGGCCTCCTCGTGCACGTACTGCGCGGTTGTGGGCGGGGGGACGGTCACGGCAGCGCCTTGCGGGCGGTGGCGAAGCGCGGCCGGTTGTTGAGGTCGGGGTGGTCGGCCGCGTCGGCCCAGCCACGCTCCTCGGTGAAGATCCACGGCACCTGGCCGCCCTGGGTGTCGGCGTGCTCGATGACGACGACGCCGCCGGGCCGCAGCAGGCGGTGCGCGGTGCGTTCGATGCCCCGGATCAGGTCGAGGCCGTCCTCGCCGGAGAACAGGGCGAGCTGCGGGTCGTAGTCGCGGGCCTCGGGGGCGACGTACTCCCACTCGGTGAGCGGGATGTACGGCGGGTTGGACACGACCAGGTCGACCTGGCCGTCGAGGTCCGGGAAGGCGTCCAGGGCGTTGCCCTGACGCAGGTCGACCCTGGACCCCTCCATGTTCTTGCGGGTCCACACCAGGGCGTCCTCCGACAGCTCCACGGCGTGCACGCGGGAGCGCGGGACCTCCTGGGCGAGGGCGAGCGCGATGGCGCCGGAGCCGGTGCACAGGTCGACGATCAGCGGCTCGACGACGTCCATGGCGCGCACGGCGTCTATCGCCCAGCCGACCACCGACTCGGTCTCCGGGCGCGGTACGAAGACGCCGGGCCCGACCTGGAGCTCCAGATACCGGAAGTAGGCGCGCCCCGTGATGTGCTGGAGCGGCTCGCGCTGCTCGCGGCGGGCGATGACCTCCCAGTACCGGGCGTCGAAGTCGGAGTCCTTCACGGAGTGGAGCTCGCCGCGCTTCACGCCGTGCACGAAGGCGGCGAGCTCCTCCGCGTCGTTGCGCGGCGAGGGCACGCCGGCGTCGGCCAGCCGCTGGGTGGCCTGAGCTACCTCAGCGAGCAGCAGACTGCGGGGGCTCGGGGAACGTCCCCCAAATGATTGCTGCACGCAAGTCCTCCGTGTCGTCCTCGGTCGTGCGTACGTGCCTTACGCGGCTGCCAGCTTCGCTGCCGAGTCCGCGTCGACGCAGGCCTGGATCACCGCGTCGAGGTCGCCGTCCAGGACCTGGTCCAGGTTGTACGCCTTGAAGCCGACCCGGTGGTCCGAGATGCGGTTCTCCGGGTAGTTGTAGGTGCGGATCTTCTCGGAGCGGTCGACGGTGCGGACCTGGCTGCGGCGGGCGTCGGCGGCTTCCCGCTCCGCCTCCTCCTGTGCCGCGGCGAGCAGCCTGGAGCGCAGGATACGCATCGCCTGCTCCTTGTTCTGGAGCTGGCTCTTCTCGTTCTGGCAGGAGGCGACGACCCCGGTGGGAACGTGCGTGATGCGCACCGCGGAGTCGGTCGTGTTCACGGACTGCCCGCCGGGCCCGGAGGAACGGTAGACGTCGATACGGAGGTCGTTGGGGTTGATCTCGACGTCGACCTCCTCGGCCTCGGGCGTGACGAGGACACCGGCCGCGGAGGTGTGGATACGGCCCTGCGACTCGGTCGCCGGGACGCGCTGCACACGGTGCACGCCGCCCTCGTACTTCATCCGGGCCCACACGCCCTGACCGGGCTCGGTGGCGCCCTGGCCGCCCTTGGTCTTCACGGCGACCTGGACGTCCTTGTAGCCGCCCAGCTCGGACTCGGTGGCGTCGATGATCTCGGTCTTCCAGCCGACGCGCTCGGCGTATCGCAGGTACATCCGCAGCAGGTCGCCGGCGAACAGCGCGGACTCGTCTCCGCCCGCACCCGCCTTGATCTCCAGCAGGACGTCCTTGTCGTCGCTCGGGTCGCGCGGGACGAGCAGCAGCCGCAGCTTCTCGGTCAGCTCCTCGCGCTGCTTCTCCAGCACCTTGGCCTCGGCGGCGAAGTCCGGGTCGTCGGCGATGAACTCGCGCGCGGTCACGATGTCGTCGCCGGTCTGCTTCCAGGAGCGGTACGTGGCGACGATCGGGGTCAGCTCGGCATAGCGCTTGTTCAGCTTGCGCGCGTTGGCCTGGTCGGAGTGGACCGACGGATCGGCGAGCTTCTTCTCCAGGTCGGCGTGTTCACCGAGGAGTTCCTCGACGGCCTCGAACATCTCTGGCTCCTGATACTGCGAAGGAAAGGGAAGGCAGGCGACCAAAAACGCCGGTCCCGGCGCGTGCCCCGGGCAGGGGCACGGCCGTGGACCGGCGAAATGGGGCTCGCTACTTCGTGGAGCCGGCGGCCTTGCCGAAGCGGGCCTCGAAGCGGGCCACACGGCCACCGGTGTCGAGGATCTTCTGCTTGCCCGTGTAGAACGGGTGGCACTCGGAGCACACGTCGGCACGGATCGCGCCGCCGTCGATGGTGCTGCGGGTGGTGAACGACGCGCCACAGGTACAGCTGACCTGCGTCTCGACGTACTCGGGGTGGATGTCGCGCTTCAAGGTGTCTCCTAGGTTTCGGGAGGGCGCCGGGTCGCCGTCCGCGGGATGCGAAAAGCGTGAACCGGAGCCGACGTACCAGTCTGCCAGCACTGGCCGCATCCCCCAAAACCGGGGGGTGCGGCGATCTATTCCCCGCGGGCCCGCGGCGGGCGTCGCGGGGGGTCCGGCCGCGGTCTCACCGCGCTCTCAGTGCGCGTCCCGCTCGGTCAGGACGCGGACACGACGCCCGCCGCCTCGCCCGTGGCATTGCCCTCGGTGGCGGTCTGCGGGATCGGGAGGTCGTTGCGCAGGGCCGTCCAGACCTGCTGGGCCTTCGCCTTCTCGACGATGACGCGGTTGGGGTTCGCGGGGTCGTACCGCACCGGCATCGTGACCATGTGCATGTCTTGCGCGCCGATGCCCTTGAGGCCGCCCGCGAAGGACATCAGCGAGTTCAGCGAACCGAGGTCGGAGTCGGTGGTGACGGCCTTGGTGGCCGTGTCGGCGAGGGCGTACAGCTTCTTGCCGCTGGTGAGGACGCCTACGTCCTTGACCTGGTCGACCAGGGCCTTGATGAAGGCCTGCTGGAGCTGGATCCGCCCGAGGTCCGAGCCGTCGCCGACGCCGTGCCGGGTGCGGACCAGGCCGAGGGCCTGTTCGCCGTCGAGCGTGTGCGTGCCGGCCTTGAGGTCCAGATGGCTGTCGGGGTCCTTGATGTCCTCGGTCGTGGTGATGTCGACCCCGCCCAGCTCGTCGATCAGCTTCTCGAAGCCGGAGAAGTCGACTTCCAGATAGTGGTCCATGCGGACACCGCTGAGGGACTCCACGGTCTTGACGGCGCAGGCCGCGCCGCCCGTGGTGTACGCCGAGTTGAACATGACGCCGGCCGCGGCGTCATGGGTGCCGCCCTGGGTGTCGGTGCACCGGGGGCGGTCGATGAGGGTGTCGCGCGGGATGGACACCACGCTGGCCTTCTTGTGGCCCTCGTACACGTGGATGATCATCGCCGTGTCGGAGCGGGCGCTGCCGTCGTCGGTGCCGCCGCCGAGCTTCTTGTTGGCACCGGAGCGGGTGTCCGAGCCGAGGACGAGGATGTTCTCCGAGCCGTTGCCGGCCTTCGTGGGCCGGTCGGTGCCGAGGGCCTGGTCGATGTCGACGCTCTCGATGTTGCCGTTGAGCTTGAAGTAGACGTACCCGAGGCCGGTACCGCCGAGGACGGCCACCCCCGCCGCGGTCCACGCCGCGATCATCAGGCCCCTGCGTGCGGCCCGGGGCTTGCGGCGGTGGCCCTTGGTCCGATGGCCCCGGCCATCGGTACCGGGCTCATCCGGTGGGCCGGCCTCTCCCGGTATGCCGGGCTCCGGCGTGCTCTCCGCGGACATGCGCTCCTCGGTTCCGTGTCAACGCCACCATGGTCCCTCCGTCAGGTCAGACGGGGAAACTCGGCACAGGGTTGCACAGCGCTCTGTGCCCGGCCTGGAGCAGGCCGGGCACGGAGCGTGAGCGCGTGAGGGACGGAGCACCCCCGCTCACCTGCGATGTCGGGCGAAGACGTCGTACTGCTCGAAGGTCGTCCCGAGCGAGAGCCGTGCGGAAAAGATCACATTCCCCATGAACAGCAGAAAGGGCCGCCCCCGCAAGGGGACGGCCCTCTGGTGAAGACCTTCGTCAGTCGCCGTTGCCCGGCGTCGTCTTCTGGATCTGCATCAGGAACTCGGCGTTCGACTTCGTCTGCTTCATCTTGTCGAGAAGCAGCTCGACCGCCTGCTGCTGGTCGAGCGCGTGCAGCACCCGGCGCAGCTTCCAGACGACCCCGAGCTCGTCGGGGGCGAGCAGGATCTCTTCCTTACGGGTGCCGGACGCGTCGACGTCCACCGCCGGGAAGATGCGCTTGTCGGCGAGCTTCCGGTCGAGCTTGAGCTCCATGTTGCCGGTGCCCTTGAACTCCTCGAAGATCACCTCGTCCATGCGGGACCCGGTGTCGACGAGCGCGGTCGCCAGGATGGTGAGCGAGCCACCGTCCTCGATGTTGCGCGCGGCACCGAAGAAGCGCTTCGGCGGGTAGAGGGCCGTCGAGTCGACACCACCGGACAGGATGCGGCCGGAGGCCGGGGCGGCGAGGTTGTACGCACGGCCCAGACGCGTGATCGAGTCGAGCAGGACGACGACGTCGTGGCCCAGCTCCACCAGGCGCTTGGCGCGCTCGATGGCCAGCTCGGCGACCGTGGTGTGGTCCTCGGCCGGGCGGTCGAAGGTCGAGGAGATGACCTCGCCCTTGACCGACCGCTGCATGTCGGTGACCTCTTCCGGACGCTCGTCGACCAGGACGACCATCAGGTGGCACTCGGGGTTGTTGTGCGTGATCGCGTTGGCGATCGCCTGCATGATCATGGTCTTGCCGGTCTTCGGCGGGGCCACGATCAGACCGCGCTGGCCCTTACCGATCGGCGACACGAGGTCGATGATGCGGGTGGTGAGCACGCCCGGGTCCGTCTCCAGGCGGAGGCGGTCCTGCGGGTACAGGGGGGTGAGCTTGTTGAACTCCGGGCGGCCACGGCCGTGTTCGGGCGCCATGCCGTTGACGGAGTCGAGACGCACGAGCGCGTTGAACTTCTCGCGCCGCTCGCCTTCCTTCGGCTGACGGACCGCGCCGGTGACGTGGTCGCCCTTGCGCAGGCCGTTCTTGCGGACCTGGGCGAGGGAGACGTACACATCGTTGGGACCCGGCAGGTAGCCCGACGTACGGATGAAGGCGTAGTTGTCGAGGATGTCGAGGATGCCCGCGACGGGGATCAGGACGTCGTCGTCGGCGACCTGCGGCTCGGCGGTGCCGATCTCGTCACGGCCGCGACGGCCCCGACGGTCCCGGTAACGGCCGCGACGGCCGCGACGGCCGCCCTCGAAGTCGTCGTCGTCCTGCGGGCCGTTGTCGCGCTGGCGGTCCTGACGGTCCTGACGGTCCTGGCGCTCCGGACGGTCCTGGCGGTCCTGACGGCCACCGCTCTGCTGGCCCTGCTGCTGGCGCTGACCGCCCTGGCCCGGCTGGTCGTCACCCTTGCCGCGGCGGTCGCGGTCACGGCCGCGCTCACGGCGGTCGCGGCGACGGCCCTCGGCGCCGTCCGCGTCGGTCCTGGCGTCACCCTGCGGCTGAGCCTGCTCGGTCTGTGTGGCGACCGCGGCGGCCTCGGCCTTCGGCGCGCTCTTCGCCTCGGCGGTGACGGTCTCGGGGCTGCCCGCGTCGGCGGTCGCACGGCGACGGCGGCGCTCGACGGGAGCCTCGCCTCCGCCGCCCGGCTGGCCGGGAATCTCGATCTGCTGCTGGGCCACGGCCTTCTCGGCGGGGGCCTCGGCCGGGGCGGCGTCCGCCTTCTTCTCGGCGGCCTCGTCGCCCGTGCGGGCCTTGGAGGTGGCGCGACGCTTGGGCTTGGTCTCGGCGGCGTCCGCCGCGGGGGCTGTCGCGGCCTTCGCGGCCGGCGCGCCACTTCCCGCCTGCGCCTCCTTGATGACCTCGATCAGCTGGCTCTTGCGCATACGCGCGGTGCCCCTGATGCCCAGGCCGGATGCGACCTGCTGCAACTCGGCCAGCACCATGCCGTCGAGGCCGGTACCGCGGCGCCGCCGGGAGCCGGCACCGGCGGCAGGCGCGGAGGCGTCCGTGGAGGGCGCGGCAGCGGTCTCCTCGACACGTGCGCCCATCAGATCGGTGGTGTCGCTCACGAAGGGTCCTTCCCTGGAGCGGACGTCGGCCTGTCTGGCTCGGCGACCGGTTGTGCTGTCCGACTTCGGTCCTTGCTGTGGCGAAGCCGGGGCGGTTGTCCGCCAAAGCGGCGGAAGAGATTTCTGGTGATGGCGCTTCCTCGACGATCCGTGACACCCAGTGTCACGTGGCGTGGTTGCACCGATTCCGGAGCGTGCCCGTCGGACCGCTCAGCGTCGCTGCACGGCGTACTGCCCAAGTACGACGTACGGAACGCAGTGCGGCGTGGGGAGCTCCCGGAAGAATGTCTGTCCCGGAGGGGGACATGAAGCACCTCGCCATGGTGAGGTCGGGTGCAGACTTGAGGTTAACACTACCGGATCCAACAAACATTCCCCCTCTCGAAATCCGGCAACCGTGTGCTTTCACAAGTCGCCGGAGGGCGCGAGCGGCAGCACGCTCGCCCCCTTGAGATCGAGGCTCAACCGGTTGGCGGCCCATTCCGCACCGGCCAGTCGCTCGACCTTGTCTGCCGTTTCCGCGTCGGCCAGGGCCATCACGGTGGGGCCGGCGCCGGAGATCACCGCGGGGACCCCGTCGGCGCGCAGCCGCTCCACGAGTGCGGCGCTCTCCGGCATGGCGGGAGCCCGGTACTCCTGGTGGAGACGGTCCTCGGTGGCGGGCAGCAGCAGCTCGGGACGCCTGGTCAGCGCCTCGACGAGCAGGGCGGCACGGCCGGCGTTGGTGGCGGCGTCGACATGCGGCACGGTGCGCGGCAGCAGACCGCGCGCGGTCTCGGTCAGGACCGGCTTCCCGGGCACGAAAACCACCGGAACGATGGAATCGGAAGGCTCCATCCTGATCGCCCGCGCGGCGCCGGACTCCATCCAGGAAAGCGTGAACCCGCCGAGCAGGCAGGCCGCGACGTTGTCGGGGTGACCCTCGATCTCGGTCGCCAGCTCGAGCAGGGCGGCGTCGTCGAGGCGGGCCTCGCCGCCTATGGTCACCGCGCGGGCGGCGACGATCCCGGCGCAGATGGCGGCGGAGGAGGAGCCGAGGCCACGGCCGTGCGGAATGCGGTTGGCGCAGACGATCTCCAGGCCGCGCGGCTGGCCGCCCAGGACGTCGAAGGCGGTGCGCAGGGAGCGGACGAGGAGGTGTTTCTCGTCGCGCGGCAGGGTTTCGCTGCCCTCACCCGCGATGTCGATGTGCAGCCCTGAGTCTGCCACCCGGACGACGACGTCGTCGTAGAGCCCCAGCGCGAGGCCCAGGGCGTCGAAGCCCGGACCGAGATTGGCGCTGGTGGCGGGGACGCGCACCCGGACGGCGGCGGCGCGGAACGCTGGACCGGCCATCGCTCGTTGACTCTCCTTGAGCTGCGTGATGGTCGAATGAGATTCGCTGACGTTCGATGACGTGCACAGGACCCTCGGGCCGCTGTGGACGACGCGGCACCGGTGCCGACCGCGCGGGCTGCGGAGGCATATGCGGTAGGCGGGTTCGGTACAGCCTATCGAAGGAAGGTTCTGTGGCGACATAGGGCGCACAGGAGGCGCACGATGCGTGTCGCAAGCCCCCTGTGCACCCCTGACGGGGATTCCCCTACGCCACTGGTCAGACCAGCCCGAGGCGCTCGGCCGCGATCACCGCGTCGACGGGGACGGTCACCGGCTGCGGAGCGCCGGCCACCGCCCAGTCGGGGTCCTTCAGACCGTTGCCCGTGACGGTGCACACGATCGTCTGGCCCGGGTCGACCTTGCCCTGCTCGGCGGCCTTCAGCAGACCGGCCACCGATGCGGCGGACGCGGGCTCCACGAAGACACCCTCCTGCGCGGCCAACAGCCGGTAGGCGCGCAGGATCTCACGGTCCGTCACCTCGTCGATGAGGCCGCCGGACTCGTCCCGCGCCGCCAGCGCGTACTGCCAGGACGCCGGGTTGCCGATGCGGATCGCGGTGGCGACCGTCGACGGGTCCTTCACGATCTCGCCGCGCACGATGGGGGCACTGCCGGAGGCCTGGAAGCCCCACATACGCGGGGTGCGCCCGGCGATCCCGTCGGCGGCGTACTCCTTGTAGCCCTTCCAGTACGCGGTGATGTTGCCCGCGTTGCCGACCGGCAGGACGTGGATGTCGGGGGCGTTCCCGAGCATGTCCACGATCTCGAAGGCGGCCGTCTTCTGCCCCTCGATGCGCACCGGGTTGACCGAATTGACCAGCGCCACGGGGTAGTTGTCGCTCAGCGAGCGGGCCAGCGTGAGGCAGTCGTCGAAGTTGCCGTCGACCTGGAGGATCTTCGCGCCGTGGACGAGGGCCTGCCCCATCTTGCCGAGCGCGATCTTGCCCTGGGGGACGAGGACGGCGCAGACCATGCCCGCGCGCACGGCGTACGCGGCGGCACTGGCCGACGTGTTGCCGGTGGAGGCGCAGATGACCGCCTTGGCGCCCTCCTCCTTGGCGCGGGTGATGGCCATGGTCATCCCGCGGTCCTTGAAGGACCCGGTGGGATTCGCACCCTCGACCTTGAGGTGGACCTCGCAGCCGGTGCGCTCGGAGAGCACCTGCGCGGGCACGAGGGGCGTGCCGCCCTCGCGGAGCGTCACGACCGGCGTGCTGTCGGAAACCGGAAGCCGGTCCCGGTACTCCTCGATGATTCCGCGCCACTGGTGGGTCATTGCTGGCTACTCTCCTTCAACCCGCATGATGCTGGCGACACCCCGCACGGTGTCGAGCTTGCGCAGCGCCTCGACGGTCCCGGTCAGGGAGGCGTCGGACGCGCGGTGGGTGACGACGACGAGGGAGGCCTCGCCGTCCTTACCCTGCTGCCGCACCGTATCGATGGACACCCCGTGCTCGGCGAACACGGTGGCTACCTGCGCCAGGACGCCCGGTTTGTCGGCGACGTCCAGGCTGATGTGGTACCGCGTGACGACATCGCCCATCGGCGACACCGGCAGGGCGGCGTACGCCGACTCGCCGGGCCCCGTCGCCCCGCTGAGCCGGTTGCGGCAGACGGCGACGAGGTCGCCGAGCACGGCGGAGGCGGTGGGAGCACCGCCGGCGCCGGGGCCGTAGAACATGAGCTGACCGGAGGCGTCCGACTCGACGAACACGGCGTTGTAGGCGCCGCGCACGGAGGCGAGCGGGTGGGTCAGCGGGATCATGGCGGGGTGGACGCGCGCGGTGACGGATCCTCCGTCGGCGGCCCGCTCGCAGATGGCGAGCAGTTTGATGGTGCAGCCCATCGCCTTGGCGGAGGCGAAGTCGGAGGCGGTCACCTCGGCCATGCCCTCGCGGTAGACGTCGTCGAGACGCACGCGCGTGTGGAAGGCGATCCCGGCGAGGATGGCGGCCTTGGCGGCGGCGTCGAAGCCCTCGACGTCGGCGGTCGGGTCGGCCTCGGCGTACCCGAGGGCGGTGGCCTCGTCGAGGGCCTCCTGGTAGCCGGCCCCGGTGGAGTCCATCTTGTCGAGGATGAAGTTGGTCGTCCCGTTGACGATGCCCATGACCCGGTTGATCTTGTCGCCGGCGAGGGACTCGCGCAGCGGGCGGATCAGCGGGATGGCGCCGGCGACGGCGGCCTCGTAGTAGAGGTCCTCGCCGTGCTCGTTCGCGGCGGCGTGCAGGGCTGCGCCGTCCTGGGCGAGCAGCGCCTTGTTCGCGGAGACCACGGACGCGCCGTACTCGAAGGCGGTGGTGATGAGGGTGCGGGCGGGCTCGATGCCGCCGATGACCTCGACGACCACGTCGATGTCGCCCCGTTTGACCAGCGCGGTGGCGTCGGTGGTGACGAGCGCGGGGTCGATGCCCTCGCGCACCTTGGAGGGCCGTCGCACCGCCACTCCCGCCAGCTCCACCGGGGCCCCGATCCTGGCGGCGAGGTCGTCGGCGTGCGTCGTCATGATGCGCGCCACCTCTGAGCCGACCACTCCGCAGCCCAGCAGCGCCACCTTCAGCGGACGCGTACGCATCATCCGACCTCGTTTCCTCATACCGTCACGGTTGCACCAGTCTCACTCACCGGACCGGAGTTTCTATCCCTGGTCCGGATCGTGAGACATCTATTTCATTTTCGCGGGGCGACGGACAGGAGATCTTCCACCGCGTCTCCCACCGCGGCTCCCACCCCGTCCTACGCCCCATCTTCCACCCCGCTGAGCTGCGCCTATCCGACGTCGAGCCGGAGCAGGTCCTCCTCCGTCTCGCGCCGGACGATGACGCGGGCCTCGCCCTCGTGCACGGCGACGACCGGCGGCCGCAGCACGTGGTTGTAGTTGCTGGCCATGGACCGGCAGTACGCCCCCGTCGCGGGGACCGCGATCAGGTCACCCGGTGCCAGGTCGGCGGGCAGGAACGCGTCCTTCACCACGATGTCCCCACTCTCGCAGTGCTTGCCCACCACGCGCGACAGCATCGGCGCGGCCTCGGAGACACGGGAGACGAGCGCCACGCTGTACTCGGCGTCGTACAGCGCGGTGCGGATGTTGTCCGACATGCCGCCGTCGACGGAGACGTACGTCCGCAGCCCGTCGAGCGGCTTGACGGTGCCGACCTCGTACAGCGTGAAGGCGGTCGGGCCGACGATGGCGCGGCCGGGCTCGACGGAGATGCGGGGCGTGCGGAGCCTGGCGGACTCACACTCGCGGGTGACGATCTCGGTCAACGCCTTGGCGATCTCGTGCGGCTCACGGGGGTCGTCGTCGCTGGTGTACGCGATGCCGAGGCCACCGCCGAGGTCGATCTCGGGCAGTTCGACACCGTGCTCGTCGCGGATCTCCCTGAGCAGCCCGACGACCCGGTGGGCGGCGACCTCGAAGCCGGACATGTCGAAGATCTGCGACCCGATGTGCGAGTGGATCCCGATCAGTTCCAGCCCGTCGAGCTTGAGAGCCCGCCGCACGGCCTCCGCCGCCTGTCCCCCGGCCAGCGGAATCCCGAACTTCTGGTCCTCGTGCGCGGTGGCGATGAACTCGTGCGTGTGCGCCTCGACGCCCACGGTGATACGGATCTGCACGCGCTGCCGCTTGCCGAGGGACTGCGCGATGTGCGCGACGCGGACGATCTCCTGGAAGGAGTCGAGGACGATCCGCCCGACACCGGCGCGGACGGCCCGCTCGATCTCCTCCGTCGACTTGTTGTTTCCGTGGAAGGCGATGCGGTCGGCAGGCATGCCGGCGGAAAGCGCGGTGGCCAGCTCCCCGCCGGAGCAGACGTCGAGGTTGAGCCCCTCCTCGTGCAGCCACCGCACGACAGCGCGCGACAGAAACGCCTTTCCGGCGTAGAAGACGTCGGCGTCGCTCCCGAAGGCGGTACGCCAGGCGCGGGCCCGGTCCCGGAAGTCGGCCTCGTCGAGGACGTAGGCCGGGGTGCCGTGAACCTCGGCAAGCGTCTTCACGTCGATTCCGCCGACGGTGACGACCCCGAGGGCGTCCCGGCTGACGGTCCGCGACCACACCTTGGGGTCGAGGGAGTTGAGGTCGGCGGGCGGCGCCGAATAGTGCCCCTCCGGAAGGACATCGGCGTGACGGGGCCCGGCGGGGTGTGCGGAACGGCTCATCTTGGGCGTGCTCTCTCAGAGGTGATCGGGTGCGTCGATGCCGAGCAGGGACAGGCCACCGGCCAGCACCGTCCCGGCGGCTTCGGCGAGCGCCAGCCGGGACCGGTGGGCGGCCGAGGGTTTCTCGTCCCCACGGGGAAGAACGGCGGGCAGGAGGACGAGGGTCGCATCGGCGAGCGCGAGGAGGTGCCGGGTGAGGCGGGAGGGCGCGGCCTGGGCATCGGCGTGCGGAAGCGCGACGGCCGTGGCCAGGACACGGGGATGATCCGCGAGAAGGGCCAGGAGTTGCGGGGCCCCCGGGGTGTCCGGGGCGTCCGGGGCTTCCGGGGTGTCCGGGGTGTTCGTGATGTCTGGGGTGTCCGCCGCCTCTACGTCCGTCTCGGGCCCGGTGGTGGTGAATCCCAGGTCCGCGGCATTGCGGCTGACGGCACGGGTGCGCGCGTGGGCGTATCGGATCCGGAAGAGAGGGTTGCTCTCGCGCTGGACCAGATGATCGGCGGTGATGCGGGGCCGGTCGTGCGGGGCGGGATGCAGCAGGGCCCAGCGGGCGGCGTCCGGCCCGAGGAACGCGGGGTCCTCCGGCGCCGCAGCGGGCCGCAGGTTCACCACCCCACCGTGCTCCACCCCACCATGCTCCACCTCGACGCGCCCGCCCTGCGAGCCGACCATCCGCGCCAGCACGTCGGCCAGAACCTCGGCACGGACCTCGTACGGCACGCACAACACGAAGACCTGACCGGCGACGGTGCCGGTGTGGCCGTAGCGCAGCCCCTCGCGCAGGATCCGCCGGACCAGGGCGGTGGAGGTGGCGGCCCGGTCGAGGGTGATGTTGAGGAACCCCGGCCCGGTGATCTCGACATCGGTGACGCCGGCCTCACGCGCGAGGTACCCCCGGAGCAGCGCGGCCACCCGCAACGGGGGCTGCCCCGCGGGGCGGGCCAGCTGAAGGGCGACGTTGGTGGCGTAGTCCCCACACCCACCCGGCCCGGGCCGCCCGACGACCACCCGCGAGGGAACGACCACACTCAGCTGCCCGTCGTCGACAGCACACCGCACTGCGTGCAGCACGGAGCGGGACAACTCGACGGGGGTCACGGGACAAGCGTAGGGGAGGAGGGGGGTGGGTATGCGAGCCGGTTTCAGGTGTCCGGGATGTGGAC
>NZ_JARGEF010000079.1:0-31832 GCF_033794725.1 Streptomyces sp. ID05-39B
CGGCGGGTGGCTGCGGGCCCGGCTGGCCCGCCTGTTCGTGCCGGTCGCCGCCATGACGGGCCTGTGGACGGTGGCTACGGTGTGTCTGCTGCTCGGCGGCGCGGTCGGGGGATGAGCACGGGCGGTTCCTCCAGCGGGTCGGTGGCAGGGACGGCGGCGCCCCACCGGCGTGTTGCTGTCCGGCGGGGCGCGGTGGTGCTGTGCGGTGACGTTCGCTACGGCGTGTTGGTGCTGGCCGTGGTCGGCGTGGTGGTGGCCGCCGGGGTCTGGGACGGGGTGGCGGGCTGGCCGTCCGCGTTCCCGTGGGACCCGAGCACGATCGCGAGGACGGCCGCGGCGGCCAGCGCGAGGCGCGTCAGCAGCGGCATCTTCTTGGCCGGGGCGGTGGAGTGTGCGGGTATGAACCAGCCCTGCACCGGGGTCGGGGTGTTCTGCGGCATGACGGATCTCCTTGCGGATCGGCGGCTTGGGGTGGTGGTACGTGAGGCCGGACGGCCTGTCCGGTCCTCGCCCACCGCGCCGGAGCGGGTGGGCGAGGACCAGGCGGAGCGTCCGGAGGTCAGTCCTGGAAGGGGCAGCCGTTGTGCTGGTCGGCGGGCGCGGCCGGGGGCGGCACCGGGACGTGGATCTCGGGCCGGACGGTGACCTCCACCGGGCGGGCGGCGGGGCGGCGCAGGGTCAGGCCGCGCATCGCGAACGCGGAGAGGAACATCCAGCCGAGGACAGCGAGCCCGACAGCGACGGGGCGGCTGGCGTCAGGGGTGGTCGTCCAGATCATCCAGACGGTCGCCGCGCCGTGTGCCGTCCACAGCGCGCGTACGCCGTTGTTCCGGGAGAGGTAGCCGAGGACCAGGCCGACGATGCCGGTGAGGAGCCACAGCGTGTAGACGGTGGAGCCTTCGACCGGGAGGCCGGCGGCGTGCTGCGCGATGTACGTGCGGACCGGCTGGTCGACGACGGCGGCCACGCCGCTGGAGGTGTCGACGCCGACCTGCACCTTGGGCACGGCGGTGAGCAGTTGGTGCAGCGCCTCGAGGACGACGTCGCCGGCGGCCTTGGCCATCAGCACGGCGAAGGAGACTCCGGCCACCATCAGGACGGCGCGGAGCCAGGGCGCCATGTGCCGGAAGCCGACCTCGGGGGCGCTGAGCACGTCTTCCCACATCTGGTGCAGGACGCCGTTCTCTTCCCATGCCTCGTTCCACCAGGTGCGCAGCGCGGCGAACCGCGGCTCCTTGGGCGGCGCCTTCGGGAAGGGCACCGGGAGGTAAGTGAGCTCCTGGCGGTTCTGGCCGGGGGTGTTGTCGTGGGACTGCACGGGGCAACTCCAAGGGGTCGGTGGGCTGTTCGGGGCGCGCGAGTGGGCCAGGTGGTGAGCGGCGGGCTCGGAGGCGACGGCTGCGGTCGACGGGCAGATCCGGGATGCCGAGGCCGGTGACCACGGCGGCGTCGGGATCGGCTGCGACTGGCCGCGAGGCCGGAGGGCCTGTCCCGCACCCGAGGCCCGGCCTATGCGGCGGGGTGTCGGCTGCGAGGCAGGGCGTCCGGAGTTCAGCGGACGTCGTTGCGGGTGCGGGAGAACATCCCGCGCTGGTTGCTGGTGTTGTTGATCTGCGTGTTCTGCACGACGGGGCCCTCGAACACGTTCTTGGTGACCGCGTTGCGCGCCTTGTTGATCGCGCCGCCGATCGCGGTGGCGACCATGGCGACGCCTGCGAAGGGGAGGGTCACCATGAGGACGCCGTAGAGCGTGACGGAGGCCAGGCCCTGGAGGACCAGCCAGGCGCCGCAGCCGATGCCGGTGACGCCGGCGCCGACGCCGACGCTCGCGACGGCGATCCCGAGTGCCCACTCGGGCACGATCCGCTTGTCGTCCTGACGGACGGGCGGGGTGTCGCCGTACGGGGGCAGCGGGCTGTCGTCGCGGAACGACGTGGGGATGTGCCGCACGACGGGCACCTCGGGGCGGAAGTTCTCTTCGATGATCCGCTGGGCTTCGGCCTTGGCTTCGGCGTCGGTCAGCGGGCGGGTGATGTGCTCGAAGTTCACGGTGTTCTCCATCCGGGCAGATGCGGGGGCGCCCTCCCTGCCGTGGTGGCAGGGAGGGCGCAGGGGGTGGGGGAGCGGGGCGGTTCAGCCGATGCTGCTGAGCATTCCGGCGAGGCTGCTGATGCCGCTGGTGATGGCGGGGGCGATGCCGGTGGAGGCGAGGGTGAAGCCGAACAGGGCGGCGGCGAAGGCGGGCCAGATACGCAGGTAGCCGGTGCGGACCAGGATCAGCACGGCGATTCCGGCGAGGACGACCAGGGAGACGGTCAGCGCCACGGTGGAGAACTCCTTCGGGAAGGTCGGCGAGATGACGGCGATACGGGTGCGCCCTCCCCGGCCGTGGTGGCGGGGAGGGCGCAGGAGGGGGCTGGGGCGCCCGGGTCGGTCTCGGGCGCCCTTGATCACATGGGCAGGCTGATCAGGCCGGACGCGTCCCTCGGGGCGATCTTTTCCTCGCCGCGCAGGGTGCTGATCGTGGTGCGCACGGAACCGAGCTTGGCGTCCTTCCCGCCGTCCTCATCGAGGGCCGCGCGAAGGTCTGCCTCGGACAGAGGGCCGGACTCAAGTGCCGCGAGGATCCGTTCCTTCAGCGTCCTGGGCATCGGCGGCAGCGATTCACTCTCGCCTTCGTCGCCCTCGCCGTACTCCCAGTCGTCGGCGTCACCGGCCGCCTGGCCTCCCTTGCCCTCCTTGGGCGGCGGGAAGATCAGCTTCAGAGGCTTGCCCGGGGGCGGCGCGGATCCGTAGAGCTGCCGGATCACCGGGTCGTACCCCTCGTGCGGCGAGAGCGAGCCGACCAGGAAGTAGCGCGCCATCGACGTCGGCCGGGCCGACGTCAGGTGGTAGCACATCCCCTGTGAGTTCGGCTTCTCCTTGCTGCGGTCGACGGGCGCGCCCCATCGCTGGATACGACGGGCGGCACCGAGGATCTTCGGGATGGGCTGGAGGTTTTCGCCAGTCGGCAGCAGGCCGTCGCCCACGAGCGAGGCCATCATCTGCGAGCTCCACCTGAGGAGGACGACTTCGCCTTCCTTCAACATGGCCCTCAACGTGTCGCTGCCACCGAGTTCGTCAAGGTGCCCGGCCTGCGCCGCGAGGACGATGCCAATGCCGACGCTGCGCCCGGTCCGACCGATTTCCTTGATCAGTCGAGCTGCCTCAGCCCGGAACGGGCTGCCCTTCTCCAGCAGGCGGTTGGCTTCGTCGATGACGACGTATTCGAGCGGGTCCGGGTTGTTGATCAGGAAGCCCGAGCGGCCCATGTCGGCGTACCGGTTGAACCGCGCTTCGGCCTTCGCGACGGCGGCCCGCAGCAGGCCCATCGCCTCTTCCAGCGTCCGCACGTGTGTGGCGACGTTGTCCTTCGCCTCGGGTACGGACTGTCCGCCCTTGAGGTCGGCGAGGTGCACGACGATCCCGTTGCGCTTGCACGCGGCGAGGAACGCCTGAAGGGCACGGCTCTTACCGGCGCCGGTCGTGCCGAAGATGATGATGCGCTGCGCGTTGCCGGTCTCGGGGTCGTGGACCCGCATCCGCAGCGGCTCGCCGTCGTAGTACGAGCCGATACGGATGCAGCCGTTCTCATCCAGCTGGAGGTCTTCGAGGGTGATCGCGCGCATCTTCGCGAGCGGGTTCACGGGGAAGACGCGGACGACGGCCTGGCGGCCCCGCCCCTGCTCGAAGATCACACGGCTGGGGTCGTCGACCTCCAGGAGGTCGCACAGGGCGTCATGGTCGGCGCCCTTCACGCCGCCCGGCCTGGTGCGCAGCATGTACTCGCGCATCACCTCCTGCTTTTCCTCAACGTGCTTCTTCGCGAGGGCTGCCGGGGTCACGGGTTGAGCTCCTTCGACATGTCGTACTCGTTGATCTCGGTGAGGGTCACGCCGGGCAGCGCGGACCGGCCGATCTCCGCCCAGACGTCGTCGTCGGGCGCCGGGCCGGCCTCGGGCTTGGGGCCGATCAGTAGCATCGCGACTCCGGCGCCGTGTCCGGGGATCGCCTGTACCTCCAGCAGTTCCTCGGGCACGTTCATCAGGGCCGACAGGCGCCTGATCTTGATGTCGGGTACGGGCTCGCCCTTCTCGATCGCGGCGAGCGCGACGGCGACGCGGCGCCGGTCCTCGATCGCCCGAACAGCGATCACGCGCGTGCCCTCAGCGACGCCGTCCTTCTTCGCCGCGTTCAGAGCCCACCACCGGCCCGCCGGATCGTCGGGAATCTCGATGGCGACCTCGAGTTCAGCGCCTGCGGCGTCCTGGTCGGCCTCGGTGTCGTCGGTCTCGATGACGGGCTCGGGCCACTTCGCGACCCTCTTGGCGAGCCGTCCGGGGCGCAGCCACCACACTCCGGCCGTCCACAGCACGGCGACGCCGCCCTGGACCAGGCGGCCCTCGGTCGCGTCCCACACCAGCTCGGTGACGAGGTTCGAGACCAGCACGGAGTGCGGCGCCAGGTAGATCGTGAACACGATCGGCTTCTTCAGCGGGTGGGCGAGCTGGAACCGGGGTGACAGGAACGCCCCGCCCAGCCCGGCCGCGATCGTGGTGAGGATTGCGGGCAGGGTGCCGGCGTCGGTGAACAGCCCCGCCGTCATGGCGCTGCCGCCCGCGAGGGTCGCGAGCCGGCCGACGCCGCTGACCGTGGCCGAACCGGCACGGCTTACGACCGAACCCGCGCGGCGGGTGGTCTGGATGTACGTGCGCAGCGGCATCGCCGGCACTCCTTTCAGGTATGCGGAAGGCGCCCGGCCCCTCGTGCGGGGGCCGGGCGCCTTCAGGGGCGGATTCGGGTTAGCGGTTGCTGTACCACTCGCGTTCGGCGACGGCGGCGGTGCCGGACTGCATCGCCTCGTTCACGTCGCCGTAGTCGCTCTCGTGGTCACGGGCCGCGTTGTCGAACTCGGTCGACATCTCCGCCGCCTCAGAGGCGAGCGCGTCGGCGAGCGCGAGGGACGCACGCATCGTGGCTGCCGCGTCATGGTGTGACGAGGTGACCGAGTCGTCGACGGCCAGCGACGCGGCGACGTCGGCGAGCCCGTCGACGGTCTGCGCACAGTCTTCGACATACGAGTACGCGCCCTTCACCGCCTGCGACAGCATCCGCATCGCCACCGCCGCGATCCCAAGGCGCGCGATGACGAGCATGAACGTCAACGCGTCCGCGATGACGTCGACGATGCGGCCGCTGCGCTCAGCGGGCAGATCGGCCGCAGCGTCCATCCCCTCGCCGGGGGCGGGCAGGTTGGACGCACCGGACGCGGTGACCTCCGCACTGCTCTGGACGTTCGTCGGCTCGATCGCACCGCCGCTTTCGGATTCAGTGCTCATGATCAGGCCCCACTTCGGTCGTGGTACTCACGCTCAGCCGGTGCCACGTGCCCGGCTTCCTTCACCCGGTCGGCGCGCAGCTTGTCAGCCTCGATGGCGGTGTCGCGCGCCGACAGGATCGCCTCGGACGCGCGCGGCAGGGAGTCGCGCAGCGCTTCGGCCTTGTCCTGCACGCTCCCGGCCCGCTCCATGAGGCGGATGCACCACATCACAAGGACGCCGGGCACCTTCTTCTCGATGCACATCGCGTACAGCGATTCGAGCCCGGCCTTCAGGCCCTCACACTTCGAGGCAACGAGGTTCATGTGATCGACGCCCTGAAGGATCTGCTCGCCCATCTCTTCGTCGGACTCGATCAGGTCGTACACGGTCAGGTCGGCGTCCACGAACTGGGTGTCGCCGACCTCGCCGACTGCAACGGCTGTACCCATGACGATCGGACTCTCTTTCGGTACGGATCGGGTGGGCGTGACCTGACCGGATGATCCGGCGGGCAACTCCCTTCGACCTGTGGTGATGCCAGCGGGCTGACGTCGCCGCGGTTCGGGCCGGATGACCTCGACCTCGACCTTGTAGGTGACGTCCCAGCCGGGCGGAGGGCGCAGCCACTCGCCGTCGCCGCCGGGCATCGACCCGGGACCGCTCGTGCTGCCGCCTTTCCTGCGCCGCCGACCCGTCTTCGGTCCCGTCGTGCCTCCCTTCGGCTTCCGGCGCCAGCTGTGCGGCTTCTTCCGGCGGGGCGTCTTCTTCGTCCTGCCCTTCGAGCTGCCGGGCTTGGGCTTCTTGGTGAGGTCGACCTTCTCCGTGTCGTCCTTCTTCGCCCCGGTGCCGTCACCGGCCTTCGGCTTCTTGGTGAGGTCGACCTTCTCCGTGTCGTCCTTCTTCGCCCCGGCGCTGTCACCGGCCTTCGGCTTCTTGGTCAGGTCGACCTTCTCGTCGGGCTTGCCCTTGCCGGTCTCCTTCGGGTCCTTCGTGGCCTTCGGGTCGGTGGCGCCGGCCTTCTCGCGCTCGCGCTTCGCCTTCCGCTTCTCGGCCTTCCGCTTGCGCCGGTCGGCGGCCGCGGCTGCCGCTTCCTTCCGGGCCGCCGCGCGGTCGGCCAGGTCGGCCTTGCGCTGATCGGCCGCAGCCTGGCGCCCGGCCTTCGCTTCGTCGTTCTTGCGCTGCTGTCGGCCGGTCGCGAGCTTCCCGAGCGTGCCCGACCCCGGGGACTTCTTGGCCCCGGTCGTTGAGCCCTTGCTCGATCCCGAGCCCGGGCCTGACGATCCGGTGCCGCCTCCGGCCGCGCCCTTCGAGCCCTTGCCCGATGAGCCCGGCCCCGAGGTACGCGAGCCGCCGCCAGCAGGTCCGTTCTTCGAACCCTTCGGACCCGCGCCCGCGCCCGAGCCGCGGCCGCCGGCGCCGGTCGCGCCGTTGGCTGAGCTGCCCCGGCCGCCGGCCTTCGGTGCGGGCTTCTGCTGCTGCCCGAAGGCGCCGCGCCCCGAGCCGCCGCCGGTGCCGGACCCGCCCGAGCGACCGCCGCCGCCCTTGCCGGTCGCGCCGCGTCCGAACTCGGGCCCGGACTGCACGCCCTTCTTCGCACCGGCCGCCGCGTTCGCGACCTTCTGCTTGTCGGCCGCCTCGCGCGCCTTGTCGGCGACGGCGTCGTGATGCTCGCGCCGCGCCTTCAGGTAGTTCGCCATCGACCACGTGCCGCGCAGCGCCGCGACAGCGATCGCGGCCATCGTGACCATCGCCATCGAGGCCGTCGCGCGGGCCGGTGTTCCGGTTCCGCTTGAGGCGTTGGCGACCATCTGTGGGGCGACGTCGTCGGGGTCGACGGTGCTCGAATCGTCGTCGTCGCCGGAGGTCGAAAACGGCAGGAAGAAGTCGGGCGGCGGGGCCAGGTCACCGGCTTCGGGCGGGGGCGGAACCCCGTCGTCGGGAGCGCCGCCGGGCGGCGCCAGGTTGAGCATGGGGAGCGTGATGACGTCCGCGCCCCGACCGTCGTCGGTCATCTTTTCGTCCTCACTTGACGTAACCGCCCGCCTCGCGTACGCGCGCGCGTGACGCGCGCGTGTGGCGACCGGCTGGTGCGGCGGATTCCTTGATTTGAACGTTGATTTTGAACGCGGAGCGTTACGAGCCGAAGCCCTTGTCCTTCAGGTACTTGCCGAGCTGGTCGGCCATCGCCTCCCACATCGGGTCGTCGTCGGGAAGGTGCGCCCGGGCCGCGTCGAGGAGGACGACGACCCGGTCGCGAGCTGTGGCCGCCCCGTTGATCCGGGGCGACCACAGCTCGAAGGTGAGGCGCTTCGTCCGCGCGGGGTCCTTGCCCGGCATCACGCGCCCTTGTTGAGGTGCGCGAAGAACGGGTGCGGGTCCTCAGCGGGTTCCGCTTTCGGCTCGGGTGCGTCGATCTGCCGCTGCCCGCCGCCGGCCTTCAGCTCCTTCAGGCGCTGCCGCTCGGCTTCCTTCTCAGCCCGCTTCTCAGGCAGTTCCTCGTAGCTGCGCCGGTAGCGCGCGCTGTACGCGGTGAGCTGGACGATCACGTCCTCGAGGTCGGCGACGACCTTCGCGAGCGGCCGGACCGTGTGCTTGGCCCGCAGCTTCGACTGAAACGGCAGGTCACCGGGCAGCTTGTCGGCCTCGCTCAGATCGGCCTCGATCTCTGCGAGCAGGGCCTTCGACTCAGCGAGCAGGGGGGCGAGGTACTGCCGACGCTGCTCGATGAACACACGGCGCTTGTCCGGGCCTTCGGCGAGCAAGTCGGGCGTCCACACTCCCCTGCGCGGCTGCTTTTCGTCGCTCATCAGGGCTACTCCTCTGTCGGGTTGTGCAATCGGGTCGGCACCGATTCGGGCCAGGGGGACGTCCCCGCTCGGGGCGGGGACGCACGATCGGCCTGCCGGCCGTGGCCGTCACCGGTCCGCGCTCAGTGATGCGAGCGCGGGCCGGTGGCGACCATGAGCGGCAGGGGTTCTGCCAAGGGGGGTGAGCGGCTGAGCGCTCACCGGGCGCTCACCTACGCGCCCGGGGCGGCCTCTTCGACTTGCTCGCGCAGGCGCTGAGCGGTCGGCCGGGAGACCGGAGTGTCGGACAGGCCCGCGTCGGTGAGCGCGTCGCGGATCTCGGTCCACTGCGGGCGGCGCCCGAGCTCGGTGTAGAGGAGACGGATGCGTGCGTGGCGACGCTCGGTCAGCGCCTCCGTCTCGCTGCGCGTACGAGCGTTCTCCGCTCGCTGAGCGTCCGCCTCCTCTGTGGCGCGCTCACCCTCGTGAGCGCCAGAGGTGAGCGCCGGGCGCTCACGCTCGCCGCGAGTCTCTCCCGAGGTGAGCGCGCTCATGTCGGGGTGAGCGTGCTCGGTTTCCTCCGCTCGCTCGATGGTGTGAGCGTCCTCGGGGGTGAGCGTGTCGGCGAGCGCGGCGGGCACCTCTCCGAGCTTGAGCGCCATCCGCTGGTCCAGCGGAGCCTTCCAGCGCCACAGCCACCCGTGCTCTTCCTTGAGCTGCGCTCGCAGGTACGTCTGCTCCTGGAGGCGGGTGAGCGCCTCCTCGTAGGAGGTGATCTCCCACAGGATCATCCGGCGGCGAAGGCGAGCGGTGGGGATCGGGGCGAGGATCCAGCGGCTGCGGCGCACCGTCTCCATCCGCACCTTGCCGGTGACCGCCCCGATCCTCGTGGCGTACACGTGGGAGGCGATCTCCGAGAACACGACCCACAGCAGCGTGAGGGCGGCGTGCCCGAGGCGGCCGGACATGCTGTCGGAGGCGTGCCAGTTCAGGTAGACGGTCACCGCCGTCAGCGCCCTGGGCACCCACCGGATCCAGCGCAGTTCCATGCCCATGCGGATCAGGACCAGGCTGGCGCCGGTGAAGGCGGGGATGGAGACGTCGATGCCGACCGGCAGCAGCCACGGCCACTCCCAGCCCCACCCGGCCGCCTTGGTCTCCAGCGCGGTGTAGGAGGACAGCAGACCGATGGTGGAGACGGCGGCGGCGGCCAGGACGATCGCGACGACTCCCACCAGCTCCCCTCCGGTCAGCGGCGGCACGCCACCGGCGGGCCGGGCGTCGTTGCGGGCCTTGCGCCGGGCGGCGCGCGACTCGGTCCGGATCTCCCGGCGCCGGGCCCGCTGCACCGTGCTCTGGGTGGCCGCCTCCAGGACGCGTTCACCCTCGGCTCGGGCCTGGGCGGCGGCGATCCGGTCGGCGGTGGCCTTCTCGGCTGCCTCCCGGGCCGCCTTCGCGTCGGCTTCGGCCTGCTCGCGCAGCCGGACGACGTCCTTTTCGGCGGCGGACCGCAGCTCCTCAGCAGTGGACCGGGCGTCGGCCAGGGCGCGGTCGGCGTCCTGGCGAAGGCCGGCGGCCACCCTCTCGGCTCCAGCCCGAACCTGCACGGCCTGGTCGTCCGCGCTCTCGCGCATCCGGTCGGCGTCGGTCCGTGCCCGCTGAAGGAGCTGTTCGGCGTCGGTGGCGGCGCGGGTGCGGGTCTCAGCCGCGGTGCGCTCCGCGCCGGCGAGCAGCTCGGTGCGCTTGGTCTCCGCGTCGGCGAGAGTCTTCGCGGCTGCGTGCGCGGCCTCGGTGCGGACCTGCTCCGCCTGCGCGGCCGCCGTGGTGGTGGCCTCTTCCGCCTGGCGGCGGGCGTCGGCGAGGACCTGGTCGGCCTCGCCGGTCGCCGTCGTCGTGACGGTGTCGGCCTCGCGGCGCGCGTCGGCGAGCAGCTGCTCCGCCTTCGCTTCGGCGTCGGCGAGGACCTGCTCCGCGTCGGCGGCCGCGGCGGTCACGGCGTCGGTGCGGACCTGGTCGGCGTCCGTCGCGGCGGCGGCCAGGATGCGGGACTGTTCGGCGGCGGCGGCCTCGGTGATCGAGGCGGCCTCCGTACGGGCCGCGTTCATCAGTTCACCGGCGCGCGCCTGGCCGTCGGCGAGGATGCTGGCGGCGTCGTCGGCGGCCAGGCCCCGGAGGTCGGCGGCGCGGTCGATGGCGTCGGCCAGGACCGGATCGGCCTCCGGGTACACCAGCGGCGCGGTGTCCTCAGGGCCGGTGGCCTGGGCGGGGATGGAGGCCGGCGGCGTCGTCGCCTTGGCGCGCCCGTTGGCGCGGGGCTTCGCAGCCGGGGCGGGCTTGCGCCTGCGCCGGGTAGTGGTGTTGGCCACGGGGTGTCCTCTCTTACGTTCCGGCGCCTCGTGCAAGAGGCCACCGCGGGTCGGCGTCGGTCGGTAGGGTCGTGACCAGGCCCTCCGGGGCCCCGGCAGCTCAAATGCCGGGGGCTCGGAGGGTCGTCTGTGTCGCGTACACCGGCTCGGGGCCGGCTGGTCCGGACTGTCCGGCTCCCAGTCACCGCCCGCCCCGGCCGCCGTGGTCGGCGGTCAGGGCGGGCGGATCAGGCAACTGTCAGGCCGTGGCCGCGAGGGGGCGGCGCGGGGCGATGATCTGGCCGTCGGGGAGCAGCTCGCCGGTGTCGTCGAAGAGCACCAGGTCGTTGCACAGCAGGCTCCAGCCCTGCTCCGGGTGAGCGACCACGACGTGCGCGGCCTCGCGGTCGGGGCTGCTGGCCGACGGGCATTTCGGGGTGTGCGTGCACAGCGAGTCCGACAGCCGGGTGGAACCGGTGGCGGTCGTCGCGGTGTCGAGCTGGGTGCTGCTACGCATGGGCTCTCCTGCGGGGATGCGGGCCCGAGACTCTCCCGGGCTGGAGACGTGCGAAAGGCGGCCGCCCGTGGTGCGGGCGGCCGACCTTGTGGAACAGCGTGGTGCGGGCAGGGAGTTGGCTGTCGCTCCCGTACGGCGGGCGTCAGGCGGAGGCGGCCGCGGCCGCGGCGCGCTTGCGGGCCGCGCGGCGCTTGAGGGAGCGGCGCTCATCCTCGGACAGCCCGCCCCACACGCCCGTCTCGTTGCGGTCCAGCGCGCCCTCGAGGCAGCTCTCCATCAGGGGGCAGCGACGGCAGACGGCCTTGGCCTCCTCGATCTGGAGCAGCGCCGGGCCAGTGTTGCCGATCGGGAAGAACAGCTCGGGGTCCTGCTCGACGCAGGCGGCGCGGGGCCGGTCCGGTGCGTCGGTGGAGACGGGCGCGTAGGCGTGGCTGCGGACGGCGGCGACGGACACTCGCTTCATGTGGGCCTCCCAGAAGGTCCGTGAACGAGGCAGCCCCGAGGAATCCCCGGGGCTGTCTCAGGTGTTGGCGGCGGGCTGAACTACCTGGCGTCGATCTGGCAGCGGATCTGCTTGCCGACCGGCGAGGACACGACGTCCCAGCCGGGCGCGAGCATGTCCAGCAGACCCAGGCCGCGCCCGGACTCCGCGTTGTCGCTGTCCATCGCCACCGCGCTGCGGTGAGGCAGCAGATCGGCGGCGGGGTCGTGCACGTTCACCTGGACGGTGCGCCCGGTGACGTACACCTCTACGACTAGCGGCACGTGATCGCCGCAGGCCCGAACGGCGTTGCCGAGCAGCTCCGAGACGAGCCACTCAGCGGTGTCGGCGGTCGCCTGGCCGGCCCCGTACGCCGTCAGCGCCGACACGGTCAGACCGCGCACCGTGCTGAAGGCGAACTCGGAGGCCGTGATGTGGGCGACGAACCCGCCCGCGCGGTGACGCAGGTGGAGTCCGGGGACGGAGGCCGGAAGCACCGGCCGGTCCGCAACCATCGTTCCGGTACCCGAGACGGTGAGCGTCGTCACTGTGAACCGCCGCCCTTGCCGCCCTGGCGGACCCGGCGCAGCGCTTCGTCCATGTCCGGGTCGCTGTCCCCCTGCGCACCGAACGGGGCGAGGGATGTCATCATGTAGCTCAAGGTTGTTGTCCTTCCGCGAAGGGGATGGCCTGCTGAACGGCCTCGGGGCGCAATCCCGGGGCCGCTCGTTTTGGCTGGTCGTACGAGCAGCCACGGCCCCTGCCGACCCGAGGTGATCGGGTCGGCAGGGGCCGTGGTCGTTCGTGCGGGGTGGCTCAGTGCGCGGGGCGCTTGGGGTGGAGCGTGGTCAGTGGAACTGCGGGGCCCTCCGTGGGAGCGTCGCCAGCGGGGACGTCCTGGCGGTTCTTGTCGGCGTCTGCCACGCGGGGCAGCACCGCGTTCCAGTCGGCCACGCGCCTGGTCGGCGTGCGCTCCGCGCGAGCCCGCAGGGTCCGGTCGGTCTGCGGGCTGAACGCCTTGGGGAGCACCGCGGTGGGCTGGCGGCTGGAGGCTTCCGTGATGGCGTCGGCCAGGAGCTCCCGCCACTCAGCGATCGTCAGATCGAGCTTCACTCGCCGGTTGCTGCCGTCACATCGGCGGGGTTCGGCGGTGCCGGCGCGGCCGGTGTGGTGGGGGACCAGCTTCGGGTTGCGGCCGTCGTGCCCGGTGATGGGGCACCAGCGACTGCAGTTCGGGCAGACCAGGCTCTCCGTGCCGGGGAGCAGGTCGATGTCGATGGGGGGCAGCTTCGAGACGGTGATCGCAGGGAGGCTGCTGACCTGCTTCGTGCGGGTCCGGGTCGGACGCTTGCGGGCCGTGGGCATCGCGGACGTGATGGTCATGCGGGATCTCCTTGTGTACGGAGGGGCGGGGCTGCGTCGCGGTGCTCTCTCCGCCCGCCAGGCACCGGAAGACCCGGCGTCCTGGAGGACGGACAGCGCATAGCGCTGCGACATACATGCAGGTGAGTCGAGACCAGGGGATTTAGTGGTGCATCAACCCCGGCCACCCCGAGGGGCGGACGACTTCCTGCGGACTTGCTCGCGGTGCTCCCGGAGGATCACCGCGTTGTACTTACCTCAGGTTGCCTGAGGTACCCTCAGGTGTCAAGCGGTATAGTGAGGTACCCTCAGGCGACGAAGACGACGAAGTAGTAAAGGAGGCGACATGCCCGGGCCGCCCCAAGCCGACAACAGGCCGCCGTATACGCGCATCGCGAGCCATTACCGCGACCTCATCTGCTCCGGGGCACTCAAGCGGGGCGACTTGCTGCCGAGCATCAAGGCCATGGCAGACGAGTGGAAGGTCAGCACCGCCACGGCCGACCGCGCGATGAAGCTCCTGCGTGACGAGCAGCTTGTTCGAGGGATCAAGGGAGTTGGCACCGAGGTTCTGGGTCAGCCGCTGTCGCTGTCCACCGGTTCCGATCGCCACGACCGAAGTAGTAAGACCCAGTCCCCGTGGGGCACCGGCGAGAAGTCGAGCGGGCACACAGCCGGCGTAGTCGCCGCTCCCGACGACGTCGCAAGCGTGCTGGGTATCACTCCTGGTGACGACGTGATCCGTCGAAGCCGTGTCTATCGAGACGGGCATGGCATCGTCGCTCACTCGACCTCCTGGATCCCGGCCGAATTTGCGCGGGTGGTGCCCGAGTTGGCGGAGAGCACGCGCCTCGTAGGTGGGCTGTCGCTGGACCTGATTGCCCGGGCTACCGGACGGCAGGTGGCCCGGCGTGTGCATGAGGAGGGCGCCCGCATCGCCACCCTGCAGGACCTTGAGCTCCTGGAGCTGGAGGCTGACACGGTCGCGGCCATCCTGGTGTTGACCGCGAGATTCCTGGACGCCGACGGCGAGATCCTGGAGTACGGAGTCGACTTGGGCGCTCCGGGCCGTACACGTCGCTCGGAGGAGGGACGATGACCAGCCGCGACACCGTTCTCCTGGACGACAGCCTCGTCTGCTGCCTTGAGACCCGCCTTGGTCGCCTTCTGCGAGCCGAGGCGTCCGACACCCTGACCTTGGAAGGACGATTCGAGATCCGCCGCATCTCTGCAGCCCTGGCCGGTCGTCCGGGACCCGCGCCTCGGGCCATCCTCATGTCGGCGATGCCTGGTGCTGGCAAAACAGCCCTCGCGCTTGCTCTGGAGCAGGCCGGCTTCCGGCGACTCTGCCCGGATGAGGAGATGTTCCGTCGCTATGGCCACTACGGACGGGACTTCCCTCGCGGCGAGTTCCGCGTCCGGGAGGCGCCCGTCCTCAAGGACATCGCCCTTGAGCTTCAGGAGTCCCTGCAATCCGGCCGGGACACCGTGGTCGACCACGGGTTCTGGACTCCAGAGGAACGCGCCCAATGGGCGGCAACCGCCATGGAGGCTGGCGGTGTACCTGTTCTCATCTACCTGCCGGTGCCGCACGAGGTGCGCTGGGAGAGGATCCGGGAGCGCAACGCCCAATCGCTGGTTGACCCCAATTCGATCGAGTTCAGCGAGGAAGACCTGCTGAGGTTCGCGGGCCGATTCCACGCACCGACCTCTGATGAGCCGCACATCGTCTATGACGGCCACCCCGACCGCCTGCTGGCCGAACTCCGTCGTACGCGCCCTTCCGCTGATGGCGGCCCCCATTGACCTCTACCTCCCACGTGCATCACCGAGCACTTCTTGACCATGACCGTGCTCGGGTCGTGCCGCTGCGGAAAGTGACATCAGGTGGTGACATTCGGAATGTCACCACCACTTGTCACCTCCGCGCGATCAAGGGTGCGTGCCATGCTCGGCCGCAGAAGGGCCGGCCTCCGCGTCGCGGGCATCACCCTGTCCGGGCACAGGCTGCGCCGCAGGACCGTACGGGGAAGGAGATCGGCGATGGATGAACGTCCCGACTGGGCACGCCGGATGGTCGAAGAGCGTGCGGCGCGCGAATGGTCGCAGGCCGACGCGGTCCGCGCGCTGATGGTCCGGCTCCCTGAGGACCAGGACGTCAGCGAGCAGGATCTTCTCCGCCAGTGGAAGCGATGGGAACGGGGCGACGCGCAGCCCACGAAGTACAGGTCGGCCATCGCCAGCACCTTTGGAACGACGACGGGCGCGTTTTTCCCTGAGCGCAGCCGCCGTGACGGTAGGTCGGAAATCTTGCAGGTCAGCGGTATGGACACCGTGGACATCATCGCCAGGCTGCGCGCGAGTGACGTCGATGTCGCGACGCTGGACGCGCTGCGGATCACGGCGGACCGGTTGTGCTGCGAGTACGCGTACATGCCTGCCGACCAGCTGCTTCTGGAAGGCAGGGCGTGGCTCGCCCGCGTCGTCGGCCTCCAGCACCAGCGGGTCAGCCTGGCGCAGCACCGCGAGATCATCGCGCTCGCCGGGAAGTTGTCGCTCCTGGTGGGCTGTGTCGAGTACGACTCCGGTCGTCCCCGTGACGCCGAAGCCACCCGGCAGGCCGCGCTGATGCTCGGTCAGGAGGCGGGGGAGCTGAGCGTGCAGGGCTGGGCGCACGAGATGCGGGCGTGGTTCGCGCTGACGAGGGGCGACTACCGCGGCGTCATCGCGGCCGCGGAGGCCGGCATCGCCGTGGCGCCGAACGAGAGCGTCGCCGCGCAGCTGTACGCGCAGAAGGCCAAGGCGTGGGCCCGGTTGGGCGACCGGTCGCAGACCGAAGTCGCGCTCGATCAGGGCCGTCAGATCCTGGAGCGGCTGCCTTACCCGGAGAACATCGAGAATCATTTCGTCGTCGACCCCGCGAAATACGATTTTTATCGCATGGACGCGCTGAGGAAGTCCGGCGAGAACCGGCTTGCAGAGCAGTTGGCCAATGAGGTCATCCGGGCGGGCACGGATTTCGACGGGACGGAGCGGTCGCCCATGCGGATTGCGGAGGCCCGCGTCACGCTTGGCGTGGTCGCTGCGCGCGAGGGCGACCTGGACACCGCACTCGCTTACGGGGAACGGGCTCTGACGGGGGAACGGAAGTCGCTGCCCTCACTCGCGATGGTGGCCGCCGACCTGGGGCAGGCCCTCCAGACTCACTACGGACACGCCTCCGAGGCGCAGGAGTTCGTCACCCACCTTCGCGAACTGCGGGGCGGCCAGTGACTTTCCCGTGTGGCGGGCAAATTGCCGCGCGCTTCCCGTCCGGCGGGCGCGGCATTCCGGGCACCTCGGACGTTGTGCGAATTCGCCTCGCAGTTATGTCCGGTCGTGCGGTTAGGCTGTTCGCAGACGTGATCCAAAACAGCGAGAACCCCAGGGACCGTGCCTGGTCCACTGGGGCTTCTCGAACGGGGCTAAGCCTCGTTGGGCGACACACCTGGTTGGGAGGTGCTCGCGGGATGAAGGTTACCCGCACGCGTGGAACTACACGCGCAGCTACGCCGTTCTTCCAGCGCGATCACGCCATCCGGGCTGTATGCGCGCAGCTTGACGCCAGCCTCCGGATTCAGGGGGTTGGGATGACCTAGTGGCCATCGGCCGCGCGCGCCAAGAAGAGTGGACTCGCCATCCCCTTCGGCCTCGCGCGGCCCGTCTACCGCCTGGATTAGCCACCAGAGCGGTCCGCTCAGATCCCGGGTGCAACCGGTCCTGAGCCGCGGCTTATCAAGCCGCTCATTTCAGTCCGGCCCCTCATCAGGGCCAATGCAACACCCGCGGGCCCCCGCCAAGGGGCTTCGCGGTTCGTTCCGA
Source organism: Streptomyces sp. ID05-39B (assembly GCF_033794725.1). Lineage (NCBI taxonomy): Bacteria > Bacillati > Actinomycetota > Actinomycetes > Kitasatosporales > Streptomycetaceae > Streptomyces > Streptomyces sp. ID05-39B. The sequence continues at coordinate 16,713 of NZ_JARGEF010000079.1, forward strand.
GGCCCGGCCAAGGGCTTTCGGAACACCAGCACCAAGTCGTCAACGGAAGGAGATCCGCCTCTGGCCTTCGTACTGTCGCCCGCTCCTCACGGAGGGGGCTCACCTGTCCCGCCACACGAGCCATCGAGCGCGGCCCCTGCCAGGGGGCCCGTCTGCGTTGATCCATATGGAAGGTCGGTATCGCCATAGTGCACGAGCTTCAGTCGTCTTGTCAGGTCGACCACGACCAGGCGTCAACCCCGCCGGGGGTGATTTCTGCTGGTTGTGGTGTCCCTCCTGGCGGGATTGTGACGTACATCACACCCCTTGGCTGTCACACGGATGACGCCGGTTCGGCAGACCGCCTGACCTCGGGGATGTTCCTGTGAGCGCGGGAGCGGCGTCGGCCGCCACGCTGGACCGCCCCCTGTGGGAGTCCGTCGACAACTCCGTCGACGGGGCTCCGGCCGGGCGCTCGCGGCGTTGGCTGCGGTCGGTGCCGACACAGGCCGGCCCTGTGCCGGAGCGTGGTCCGGCGCCCCCGCTGGCCCTGGGGCGCGATGCCCAGTCCCGGTTTCGCGGTGCGGTGGGCGCACTGCTGGATGCCCCTGGCCTCGAGGGCGCGTCGGACGCGGTCCGGCTGGCGGTGATCGTCCTGGCGTCGCGGACCCCCTCCGAGACGGGCGTGGTGGAGATCCGTACGCCCGAACTGGGTCGGTGGCTGGGTCTGTCGGCGTCGTACGTCGCTTCGGACGTGGTCCCGGCGCTGCGCCGGTCCGGCCTGGTCTCCATCGACACGGCGGAGGGCGAGTTCGGCCAGGACATCGGGCTGGAGTGCCGGGTGCTGCCGGTGTGGGACGCGTACGACGTGGTCGGGCATCCGCTTGCGCTGGAGAAGAAGGAGTTCGCGACGCTGCTGAGGCTGCTGGAGGCCGTGATGGCGCCGGGCTGGGCGCACAAGGACGGGCGGGTGACCCCGGCCGGGCTGCTCGGCTCGCGTGTGGGTCGCGCGGCGGCGACGGACCGGCTGGCGCTGCTGTTGCTGGTTCTGGAGGCGCGGGAGAACGGGCAGGTGCGGCAGTGCGGCGGCACGGTGGACACCAAGCGTGGCCGTGCGGCGGCGACGTTGGCCCGGCTGATGGGCTGCAAGGCGTCGACGGGGGAGCGGGTCCTGGAACGGCTGGAGGACCGGGACCTGGTGCAGCGGGTGCGGGTGGGGACGGCGTCCAGGCTGCGTCACCGTACGCGGCTGATCGTGCCGGCGGTCGCCGCCGCGCACGGCAAGCGCGGTGCCGCCGGTGCCCGGGAGGACCGTGCGACCGCCCTGGACCCCGATTTTTCAGAGCCCGACGTTGCGGCAGGGGATAGTGAGGCCTTCGAGCCGGTCGCAGAGCCGCAGGTCAGCGGTGTGCGGGTGGCGGATGAGGCGGGTGTGACAGAGCCCGACGTTACGGCAGCCCTTCACACTGATCACTCTCCTGTGGGTACTGACGTCTCTTCTCTCTCGCTCTCTGATGGGTTTTCCGGCGAAGGCCGTGGTGGGTCCGGTGATCTGCCGGACCGCGCGTGCGAGCGCGAGGACCAGGCCGTGGACGCTGACGCTGTCGACGGGCTGCACCTGGTCGACGGCGAGGACGGCCCGCTGCGCGGGGAACAGCTGAAGAAGTCCCCGTCGTCGATCAGCGAGAACGGCAACTGCGGGCCGGTGGCCGGCGCCCTGGTGCGGGTCGTGGACGGTGCGGGTCAGGGCAGGCAGCAGCAGGGGAGGGGGGTCCAGCCGCCGGAGAATCTGCGGGTGATCTTGGAGCCGGTCCGGCTGCTGTGGGCGCGTCTGGAGCGTCCGGCCGCCCGCCGTCTGGTGGAGGCCGCCGTGCGTGCCGAGCTGGCCACGGTGAGCGGGTTCGTCGGCCGGATCGACGGCCCGCAGGTCCTCGCCGACCGCCTCGCCCGGCGCCTGGAGGACCAGCTGCGGCTGGGCGGTCCGATCAAGGACCCGGTGGGCTGGCTGATCGGCAAGGGGCTGCCCCAGCGGCAGGAGTGCGGCGACGCGCTGTGCGACGACCGCATGCTGCTCGACTCCGGCCGGGACTGCCCGCGCTGCGAGGACCGGCAGGCCAGCAGCCGTGCCCAGCGCCAGGCGGTGGCGGCCGCCGTTGAGACCGCGATGCCGTACGCCTCCGAGGCGGAGCGCCGTGCGGCGACCGAGCGGCAGCTGCACGAGACCGTGACCGCCCAGGCTTGGGCCCGCGAGCAGCGCTGGGAGCAGGTCCGGGCCCGGCAGGCGGCGGCCAAGGCCCGTGCCGAAGCCGCGGCCGCGTACCCCGCCCTCAATGAGTCGGCCACGTCGCCGGCCCCGGTCGTGCCGCCCGCCCCGCGTCCGGCCGCCGCGCCCGCAGCGCAGCCGGAGGCCGACGACGTCGACCGGGACCTGGTCCTCGAGGACCTGACCCGCGAGCAGGTCCTGGACTGGCGCACCCGCGCCGCCCGCGACCACCAGGTCGTGTTCGACCACATCGACCGCTACGGCGAGACGTCGGCGCAGCGCCTGTTCACCCGGTCGTTCGTCGCGACCGTGCAGCGTCTGTCCGGCCTCGGGCACCTGGATCTCGGCTACACCACCTGGGGGCAGGCATGAGCGGCGGCGAGGTGTCCGGCGTCGACCTGGCCCGGGTCGCGCTGCGGGCCGCGATGGAGCAGGCCCGGAAGAACGGCGGCGGCCAGAAGACGACGCAGAAGCAGCCGCGCATGGTCCGTACGGTGCGCCGGGACGGGCGCGAGCCGATGGGACTTGGAGCGGCGATCGGCGCGCTGGTCACCGAGCGGGCCTGGGAGCTCCCGGCCGCCGGCGCCACGCTGCGCCAGCGGTGGGCGGCCATCGCACCCGAACTCGCGGGGCACGTCACGGCCGTGGGGTACGACGCCGACTCCGGCCAGCTCACCGTGTGCCCGGAGTCGTCGGCCTGGGCGACGAAGACGCGCCTGGAGCAGACCCGCATCGTCGACGCCGCCAACAAGGCAGCGGGCCGGACGGTCGTGCGCGCCTTGCGGATCCTGGCGCCCGGCTCCGTCCCCGCGCCTGAGCCGGACGACACCGCACCGACCAGCCCGGTCGCGCCTGTGGGCCCGGCGAAGACCAGAGAGACCGCGTGCGACGGCTACCGCCGCGCCCTTGCCGCGCACCGTGAGACCGCGCCGCCGTCCCGGGTGGATCCCGGCATCGCGGAGGCGGTGGAGCGGCAGACTCGTGCGATGCGCGAGCTCAGCCGCCGGGCGTTCCCCGACCCGGAGACGGTGCAGAACGATGCGCCCGCCCCGATCGAGGCGACCCGCGCGCAGCGCCGCCGCGAGGCCGCGGCGACCGAGGCCGCCGCGCTGCGCCGGGCCCGACAAGAGCGCGCCGCCCGGGCGTCGGGGACGGCGGCCGCCGTCCCCGAGTCGGCTGCACTTCGGACCACGGCCTGAGTCAACTCATAGATCAGCACCCCCTGTTACTGATGGTTGTCCCGGCGTAGCGTGACGGGTACACGTCTGGAGATCAGGCGCCGCGTTCAAGGGGGAGTCGTGCAGGCAGGGACTGTGCTGGACGGCCGCTATCGGCTGATCGAGCCAGTCGGTGCGGGCGGGTTCGGGCAGGTCTGGCAAGCCCACGATCCGAAGGTCGACCGGCTGGTGGCGGTCAAGGTCCTCACCGGGGACGGCAACGCGGACCACGACCGCCAGGTGGCCCGGTTCGCCCGCGAGGCCGCGGTCGCCGGCGGCCTGTCCCATCCGCGCATCGTCACCGTGCACGACTTCGGCTCCGCGATGCACAACGGGCGGCCGTACGCCTACCTGGTGATGCAGCTGCTCCCCGGCAAGTCCCTCAGCTCCGTCCTCGAGGCCGGCCCGCTGCCCCTGCCGATGGCCCTGTACGCGGCATCCTGCGTCGCCGACGCCCTGGACGCCGCGCACGAGGCGGGCCTTACCCACCGGGACATCAAGCCGTCCAACATCATGGTCCGGGATGACGGCCAGGCGACGGTCGTGGACTTCGGCATCACCAAGGGGAACGACGCACGGCACGACATCACCACCACCGGCGTCCTGATCGGCACCCCGGCCTACATGGCGCCTGAAGCACTGTCCGGCTCCTTCGACCACCGCTCCGACCTGTACTCGCTCGGATGCGTGCTCTTCGAGGCGGTCACCGGCCGTCGGCCCTTCACCGGCACGTCCTGGCAGCTGATCAACCAGCACCTCAAAGAGCCGCCCGCCCTGCTGCGCACCCTGCGTCCGGACACTCCCGTGGAACTGGAACAGCTGGTCAGCCAACTCCTGGCCAAGAACCCGGCCCAGCGCCCGGACAGCGCCGAAGAGGTCTACGACCTCCTGGAAAAGATCAACCACCGCTACTTCGGCGACACTTCGCCCATCCCCAGCCGTGGCGCCGACGTCACGTCCGAGGTCCACCTCCGCCCGGACGAAGCCACCGACGGCGCGGTCATCCCCATACGCATGACCGCCAGCGAGAACTGCCCTGCCTGCGCCACCACAGGAGACGAGACGAGGGTGTTGGACTGCACCGTCTGCAGAGGCGAGGGCAGGGTCGCCAGCAAGCGGCGCACGTTCAAGATCCGCATTCCCGCTGGTGTCCGGAACGGGCAGAAGATCCGGCTCAGGGAATTTGGCGCGCCGGGGAAGCACGGCGGAGCGCCCGGAGACCTGTACGTCACCGTGCATGTGACCGACTGATTGTCACCCGCGCGGGGTCAGGCACTGGTCTCCGGCCGCACGGTGTCGTTGTCGGGCCGCCGCCACCGAGGCCGCCGCGCTACGCCGGGCCCGAGCCGAGCGAGCCGGGAAGCTCCCCAAACCGGTCGGTAGAACGGCACGACCCATCACGCGAAGGGATGGAGGCACCGGTGGGCGGGGGAGGGATGCCTTCTCGCCATTGGCAGGTGTGGAACCGGGCACTGCTGGTCGTCGCTCGTGCGACAGAGCCAGCGTGTGGCCAGGATCGGCAGGAGAAGGGGAGGACACTATGACGGAGCAGGACCGGATCTACCACGGTGTGCGGCCGGTCGGGGATGACGACTGGCAGTGCCGAATCCTGGTGGAGAAGAGGAAGCTGGGGCCAACCGAGCGGCAGGTCGATGACCTCGTCCTGTACGAGCTCACTCCGAAGGACGCTGAGGCCCTGGGCGGGTTCGACTGGGGATACAGCGGGTCCGGCCCCGGCAGGGCCGCCGACGCGATCCTCGCCGACTCCTTGGGCCTGGGCGATCCCTGGGTCTGCGGGTTTGAAGGATGGCCAGTCGACCCGGTCTTGCAGGCGCTGAGCGTCGACTTCGCCTCCGATGTGCTGGTCCAGTGCTGCTCGGAGTGGCGACTCAGCCGCGCTGGCGTCCTGCGCTGGTGCCGCGGCTGGTACGCGCAGCAGGGTGTCAACGATCTCCCCGCTGCCCTGGTTGACCTTCCTGAACTGACCAGCAGCAGCCTGTGACGACTGGCTGCACCTGTGAGCCTCACACGGCGTTTCCACAGGTGGAAGCGCTGTTGGCGTGACATGTGAGCTGTGAGATCGAAGGCCGTCCGGCATCCACTGGGCGGCCTTCTCGCATGTCCACCCCCACCCCTCGAATACATCCGGGCGGGTTAAAAAATGAGTTAAAGGCTAGGGTAAACGATGGTAGAGTGAGGGCGCGAAAGGAGATCGACATGGCATCCGAAGAGGAACTCTTCGCGTCGGTCGACGCGCTGCTGGAGGAGGAGCCGCAGCTCCCGCCCCCGGCAGAGCGCGCCCGACTGCGTGAGGCCGCCGGCATCACCCAGGCCCGCCTCGCGACCGCGCTCAAGACGACGACGCAGACGGTCAAGAACTACGAGAACGGCCGCTCCGAGCCGAAGCCGCCGCGCCTGGAGGCGTACCAGCGGCTCCTGAAGGGCTGGGCGGCGAAGTACCCGGCCCACGGAGCTCCCGCCGTCACGCCCGCCCCTGCCGCTGCTCCCGCACCCCGGCCCGAGCCGGTTCCGGAGACGTTCACCGGCCCGGCCGCACCTGAGGCGCCAGAGGCGGAGGCCGTCGCGCCAGTGCAGGCGCCCGACGCTCCGGCCACGCCGGAGCGCCCGGCCGCCCGCCCGGTGACGTCACGGCGTCCGGCTGCGAAGAAGGCCGCGAAGCCCGCTGTCGACCCGCGGTTCCCGCACGGTCCGCTCGCGGTGCTGGACGGTGACGGCTCCGCGTACGGCGTCGACGGCATCGTGCTCGACTGCCCGGCGACCACGGTGGTGGAGCTGGTGGAGTGGACGCTGCGCGAGTCCGGCCTCGGTGCACCGAAGCTCAGCCGCCACGGCAAGGACTCCGACCCGCTGATCGTTCTCACGGCGGCCGCCGCTGTGAAGCTCGGGCTGCCCGAGCGCCTGGAGGACCGCCGGGGCCTGCGCCTGGAAGAGGACCACCCGGTCGTCAAGCAGGTACTCAAGGCGCGCTGGCAGCTCACCCAGCGCGGCTTCGGCCCGTGGGCCCGGATCTACCGCAAGGCGCAGGGCCGCGAGAGGCAGTGCGTGCAGCTGGCGATCCTGCCCTGGGACGCGCTCGACTCCCGGGCCTGGCCCGGCGTGACAGACATGGAGCCGGCCGACGTCGCCCGCGTCCTCGGTGTGTACGCCCAGCGGGTCATCACCCCGCGCGGGTCGACGGCCGTGTCCGGGCTGGAGCTGATGACCGCGCTGCGCCCGCCCACCCGGCCGGTGCGCGATGAGGAGACCGGCAACTGGGTCTCCGGCCTCAACCCCGGCTCGCTGGGCACGGAGCCGATGGACCCGGCGCCGCCGGAGGGACAGCCCGAGCACCCCGCGATCCACCGGATCGACTGGAAGGGCGGCTTCCTCCATGAGGAGGCGTACCAGTGGGTGCGGTCGGTCGACCTGCTCACCGATGAGGAGTGCACGCTGCCGTACGCGGTGGGCCTGGACCTGAACACCGCCTTCCTCGCGGCCGCCGCGAGGCTCACGGTCGGCCTGTCCGCGCCCGACCACTTCCACGCCCCGAAGTTCAACCCGAAGATCCCCGGCTCCTGGCTGGTCGACCTCTCCCACGTGGATCTGGACCCGCGCCTGCCGTCCCCGTTCACGCCGACCGGCGAGCGTCCGACGGGCCCGGCCTGGTACCAGACGCACACCGTCGCCTACGCCCAGGAGCTCGGCTACAACGTGGAACCGATCGAGGCGTACCTGCGCCGCGAGACCGGCGCGTACCTGGACCCGTGGCACGACCGCCTCAAGACCGCCTACGTCGACACCCTCGCCGACCTCGGTGTCACCAAGGACCTGAACGACGCGGAGTTCCTGGCGGCGATGGAGCGGCACAAGGAGGTCGACCCGGCGATGGCCGCGGTGCTGTCCGCGATCAAGGCCACTGTCAAGGGCGGCATCGGGAAGCTGTTCGAGAACCCGCAGGGCAAGGGCTACAAGGACGGCGACCCGTGGCCGGCCATGCAGCGCCCGACCTGGCGCCCCGACATCCGCGCCGCCGTCATCTCCAAGGCTCGGGTCAACATGCACCGCAAGCTGTCGAACATGGCCAAGATGACGGGCCTGTACCCGCTCGCGGTGCTCTCCGACTGCGTCGTCTACCCCGCGCCCAGCCCGAGCCCGCTGGACTTCCTGCCCTACGCGGAGTCCGGCAAGCCGATCCCCGGCGCCTTCCGCCTCGGACCCACGCCCGGCCTGGCGAAGCTGGAAGGCGTCCAGTCCATGCTGTGGGCGGTCGACCTGATGGAGAAGGACCTCAACCCGGCCCGCCACATCAAGGGCGGCGACGCCGTCCTGGACGACGGCGAGTAGGGCCGTGACCGCCCACACCGGCACGCCCTCACTGGAGGCCGGCGCGGAGCTACAGCGGACGCTGGACCGCCTGGAGGCGCGCATGGAGGCCCTGCAGCTCTCCATGCGCGCCCACCGCCGCTCGCCACGACTGGAGTTGTGGCGGCATGACCTGCGCGAGACGCGCGAGACCTGGTTCCGGCTGATCGACCCCGACGGCCAGGACCCGACCGGCGAAGGGAACTGACATGGCCCGACGGATCCGTCCCACGAACGAGGCCCGCGACGACGCGCTGATCGGCGAAGCCATTGAGCGCACTAGCTGGGAAAAGTTCACGCGCGACCCGCCCAAGACCCTCCAGGGGCGCGTCAACTTCCTGCTCAAGCAGCTCAAGACGACCAAGGCCGTCGCGACGGAGCTCGGCATCAGCCAGCGGTCCGTGGAGCGCTACCGCAAGGGCGAGCGCAAGCACCCCCCGAAGGCGATCACGGACCGGATCGACGCCGCCGTACGCACCCGCTGGCAGCCGCGGGTTCGCTCCCAGCGGCAGAAGCGGGCCGCCACCACGGGCGGGATCACCGTGGAGACCCGGGCGCGGTTCGGCTACGACGCTCCTGGCGGAACCACCGACGACGGCCGCTTCCGCCGCCTCACCGTCCGTCTGCCCGCCTCCTACGCCAAGCGGCTCTTCGACGCCCAACAGGGACGTAGCACCGAGTCACCGAACCAGGTGATCGCCGAAGGCTTCCAGGAGGTCTACTTCAAGGACAACGGCTACCGTGCCGACCAGCTCCAAGTTGAATTTACGGATATCGACTACATCGACGTCGATTACTGAAGGGCCAGAAACACAAATGGCGAGTATCGATTACCCGTCCCCGAACCCAAAGAACAATGCAGAACGCGAGGCGAACCGCAAAGCCTCGGACGAATACCAGCGCCAGGAAGAGGAAGCCGCCGACTTCCTCGACTGGGAGAAGCAACTGGACTGGCGATGACGGACACCGCCGAAGAGGCCCCGGCCGACGACGACCACGGCTTCCGCAACATCGGCTGCCAGATCGTGTGCAGCCCGGAGGTCGCCGACGAGATCGCCCAGCGGCTGCGCGAGGCCGTCGGCGACATCCTCGATGACTACACCGACGACGACGTCTTCGACTACGGCGTCGACTGACGCCCACCCCCCAAGGGAAGGGATCACCGCATGTCCGTCCCCACCGCCCCGCACCGCGCGTACGGTGGCGATACGACCCGCCAGGAGGTGCCCATGAGCGCGCAGCCCGAGGAAGCACCCGCCCCGCCGGCCCCGGCCGCCGCCGCCCAGCTGCTCGCCCAACTGCGCGCCGACCGCCGCGCCGACACGTGGGTGCCGGCCTTCGAGCGGGACTGGGCGAAGGCCCTGGAGGACTCCCGCCACACCTACAGCCTCACCCCGTTGCATGACGTCGTGCGTACCTGGCAGCTGCGCGTCGCCGCGGCCCCGGCCGTCGACGCGTACATGGACTCCGGCCGCGACGAGACCGGCTTCGTGGACCTGGACGACGTCCTCGGTGCCCGCCGGTGACCGATCAGCCGTGGGCGGTACGCCTGTCCCCGCATGCTGCAAAGACGCTCACCGAGCTCCCCGAGCACGCGAAGGAGACGGTCCGCGACGTCCTGGACATCGCGGTGCGCTCCCCGTGGGGCTGGCCCCAGTGGAACACCGGCGACCCGGAAGGCGAGGACGTCCGAGCCGCATCCGTCGGCCAGCTGTCCGTCGTCTACGTGATCAACCGGCTCACCCGGCACCTGTCCGTCCTGGACGTCATCTGGATCGGGTAGCCAGCAGATACGACAACGCCCTGTCCCCGGCATTGCAGCTGCCGGGGACAGGGCGTTGTCAGTGTGACAGGAGCCGGGTCAGTGGACGCAGGCCGTGCAGACAGTGCCGGCGAACGCGTGATCTGCGGCGGCAACATCACGGCCGGTCAGATGAGCAGCAGCATCCAGCGATTCGGACAGCGGCCGACGGACAGCAGTGCCGAACTGATAGGGCTTGTCGGTCGTGATGTAGCGGTCGACCTTCGCGGCGCGCTTGCCAGGGTCCTTCAGCACCAAGCTCTCCACCACGCTGCGGTTATGCCAGGACGCTTCGTCCCGGCCCCACTTCTTCTCCGCCTCTTCGGCGCTCATGCGGAGGGCGTCGCCGATCACCTCCCAGCTGGTGCCCCGGACGCGCTCAGCAATCACCGCGGCTGACACCAGGGAGTCCGCGTCACGGCGACGGTGTGCGGCTTGGCGCACGTAGTCACCGGCCACAGCCAAGTCCTCGCCCAGCATCTGCACGTATCGCCCGTGGGACATCGCGCCGGACTCGGCCGCCGACCCCAGCTCAATCCTCGCGATATCGGACGCGGTGAAACTGCCAGCTGGCAACTCTCGCGGGTCAACCTGGACACCGCCGGTCTCGGTACTCATGGGCCGGATCGTAGATCCGCAGCGGGCGGACATCCGCCGCATCCCGGCACCGGCGATCCGTAGACCCGCCGTATCCACCAGTAGCCAGCAGACGGCCACGCCCACCGCACCGCAGCCAACGCCGTATTCACGCCCCGCTGCGCGCCGATCCGCGCACAGAGCGCCCTCCCCGCACGAACGGGTGAACTCCGCGCCAAAGACCCCCGCCGCCTACCTCTTCCGGGCGACACGGTGTCAGTCCCGGTTCCTACCGTCCGTCCCGTGACCACTTCACCGCGCCGCCTCCGGTGGCGCGCCTGCCGAAGGGCGAACCCTGTATGAGCCTCAAAAGCGGAGTCCACAACCCCCGCAGCCCGTTGCGCCGGTTCCTGGACCGCGAACTGTCCGCCGGCGCCAAGCCGCTGCGCGAGTCTTTCCGGTCCCAGCACCGCGCCGACCGCGTCCTGATGCCCTTACCCGGTGTCGGCACCGAGGGCGGCACCGCCGGGACGGCGATCGACACCCGGCTGCGCCTCGCCTTCAACACGACCCAACCCGTGGACCTGGCCGCCGCGATCGGCATCGAACAGACCGGCCGCGACTACCAGGGGGTGGGCCTGCGAATGCGCGCCGTCGGCAACGAACTCGCCGCGCGGCTGACGCACACCGTCCACGCCCTGGACCTCGCCAACCGCGACACCCCCATCGACCGCGCCCACGATGAAGAGGAGGACCTGGCCCGCCTCCTCATCGCGGCGGTCTGGTACCAGGTCCTCACCCGCAACCCTGTCGGCTTCGAGCACACCCCGCTGTATCTCGCCGCGTGCGAGGACCCCGGCTCCTTCACTCTCGACCGGCTCCTGCAGCTTCCGCACCGCGACCTGGTGGCCGACGTCGTAGCCCAGCTCCACCAGGCCGCGGACAGCCCTCTGGACTCCCTGCGTGCCCGCACCCCGCCCGAAGACTGCACGCCCGGCCCCACGTTCCCCGGCACGCAGATCACCGCCGACGCAGACCTCGTGGTCGACGGACTCCTCATCGACTTCAAGAGCGACAAGCGCCCGCACCGCTTCCCCAAGGCGAGCGCCTGGCAGCTGCTCGGCTACCTGCTGCTCGACACCGCCGACCGCTACCGGATCGACACCGTCGGCTTCTACCTCTCCCGCTCCGCCGTCCTGGCCACCTGGCCGGTAGAGGAGTACCTCGACCTGCTCGGCACCTGCCGCCGCGACCTGCCCACGCTGCGCTCCGTCTTCGCCGAACTTCTCGCCGGATGCCGCGCCGACACAGAGCCCTTCACCCCGGAAGACGAAGACCGCGTCCGGCGCCTGCTCCAGAAACTGGCCCCGGTCATCGAGGCCGGCCACTGCCCCACCTGCGCCCAGCCGCTGCCCGAGTCCACCGGCCGTCCACGAAAGTTCTGCACCGCCCGGTGCCGCAGCCGCGACCAGGCCATGCGCCGCAAGGGCCTCCTTCCCGGCGGCCCCGTCCCGACGTTGCCGCGTCCGCGAAAAGAGCGCCTGGAGCCCGGCGAGGGCTGGCAGGTTGTGAGCCTCACACCCCGTTTGCGCAGGTAGACGCGATGAACTGTGAGGCTGTGAGGTTGTGAGGCGCAGCTCGCGCCCGTGCTTCCGCACGCCCTGGTCCCGCCCGCCGACCCGGAGGACGATGGAGTCGTGGGCGAGCACAACGAGGACCAGGAGCACGTTGCCGAACCGGCGCGGCCGCCGCTCACCGCGGCCCGCGCCCGGGAGATGACGGCGGGACTTCACGAGGCGATGGACGACGTCCGGCGCTCGGTGGCGGTGCTCGCCGCCCGGGTCCGCGACGCGCACGCCGCCCGCGTCTGGGCACCCCTCGGTCACCCGAGCTGGGAGGCGTACTGCGACGCGGAGTTCGGCATCTCCCGCGCTCAGGCGTACCGGCTCCTGGACGTCGCCCGCGCCCTGGCCGCGATCCACGGCGCCGTCGCCGCCGGCACCGAGACGTCTCGCACGCGAGACACCGACCCAGCCGCGGCCGCGCTCGACTACGGCCTGTCCCAGCGCGCCCTGATCGCCGTCTCCGGCCGTACGGACGACGTCGCGGAGTTGATCACCCGCCGACTCGTCACGCTCGCCCACAGCGGCCTCCAGGCCCTCGATGAGCCCACGGTGCGCGCGGTGGTCCGCCAGGCCGTCCGCGACGTCCGCACCACCCCGCCTCCGCCGCCCGCCGATCCGCCGACGGATCCCGCGATCGGCGCGGCGCGCCGCCTGGTCGACGACCTAGCCGCCAACAGCCACGCGATCGGCGAGCTGATGCTCGAAGTCGCCCCGGCGTACCTGTCGGACACCGACGCGGCCGAGGTCCTGGCGCTGCTGTGCGAGCAGATCGGCGAGCCCCTCGAGGACGGCCTCGCCGCCCGCCGCTACACGATGTCCGGCGACCGCCGCGCCCTGCACGGCACCGTCCTCTGACCTTCGCCGCTCGCTGATACCCGGCTCCTGCTGTGAGTCACACACCCCGTTTTCCCTGGTGGACAGGGTGCGCTGTGAGGCTGTCAGGTGTGAGGCGAAGGCCTGCGGCGAGGACCTGGCGCTGCTCCTGGTGGTGGTCCTCGGATGCCAGCAACGTGGTGTCGTGGATGCAGCGCAGGATTTGCATGGGCCCGCGTAGCACAAGGGTGCTGCACGGGTCAGAGGCCAGCCCGGGGTGGTGCAGCGGGAGACCGCCGGTTTGTTCTGCTGCTCCAGAACGATCCGGTGTAGCTCGTTCTACCGGCTGCTGCTCCGTCCCGGCCGGGGACGACGACGGCGCCCTCCCGGTGGGGTGGGCGCCGTGGTAGTACGCGGACAGGAGCCGCGGTTCATCCGGCCAGTCGCAGCGAGGGCGGCGCGTCGGGCAGCGGGGCGTCCTCACCGCCATCGGGGTCCGGGTCGAAGTCTGTGCCGATGCGGGCGTCGCGGGCGCGCGGCGGGCGGATGTCACCGGTCGGGAAGTTCAGCGGCCACACGAACGTGTCGGGAGCCTTGAGATGGTTGACCATGTGGCTCAGCGACTCGTAGCCGGCCAGCAGCGGGTGGATGAGGACCTCACCACGGCGCTGCCGCTCGCTGATGATGCCCTTGTCCCGTAGCTGGCTGATGGCCCGGGAGACCACGGACTGGGTCAGCCCGAGGCGCTCGGCTAGCTCCTGCTGCCGGATCTTGACCAGGCCGCCCGGCTCCTGGCGGGACGTGAGCACGTCGAAGACGTCCCGGGCCGTGGGGGACAGGCAGGCGTTCGGCAGGACCTCGAAGATCTCCGGGTTGTGGAAACCAGGGATTGAAGCGGAGCTCATCGCGTGGCCTCGTTCCTCACAGTCGGAATGGTGATCTCGTGCTTCACCAGGGTCTTCTTGAGCGACTTCACCAGGCGCAGCTGCTTCTCGCTGCCCCACCGGTAAGCGTAGAGCGGGTTGAGGCGGTACACCCCACGCCGTTCCCGCCACGTGAAGTTGTGGTGGCTCAGCTGGCTGACGGCACGGGAGATCTTCGACTGTGAGCAGCCGTACTTCGTCGCCAGGCTGCTCTGGGTCATCTCCACCAAGCCCTGCTGGTCGTGGTGCGTCTTGAGGTAGTCCAGGATGTTGCGCGACATCGCGCTCAGGTCGAACTTCCACAGGTTGTCCTCGATCACCTGAGACATGCTCAGGTGCCCCTTGCCGTAGAAGACGTACGGCTTGACCGGGTCCTTCGTCGTGAAGGTGCCGCCCCGCTTGGCCAGCCTCTCCAGGCTGCTCACCAACTGCTGAGCCGACTCCATGCCGTTGACGGCATCGGCGGGCGGCGGAGCAGGGACCAGCCGCGGCGTGGTCGCCCGCGCCTCCGCGCTGCGCCTCAAGGCCTGGGCCACGGGCTCTCCTCCATGATCGTCGGGGCTGCATAACATAGCAGATCTGCGATGTTATGCAGAAGATCTATGCACGCGGCGGGCGTGTCTCTGGACAGGAACGATCTATGCACCTACGTGAATGCAACTCGCCCCCTCCGGCCGAGATCCATTCACTCAGGCTGCATACATCTCGCGCGTTTTCGCAGGTCAGAGCCTTGCGCCTATCTGATCTTTAGAGGCGGACCCCCTACGGCCCGTGCGACACCCTCCAGCCGCTCCATTCAGCGGCGAGGAAGCGCCCGGACGGGGGAGGCCGCGGATCCATCCGCCGGCGGCCCGCCAACTGCTGCGCGTCGGCTCCCCGTCCGGGGCTGAGGCGGCTTCGCGTGCGGCTCCGCGGGACGGGTGCGGACCGTAGGCGGCACCAGCGGCTCTGAGTCTCGGGTGGTACCGGTCGTGACGCTCAAAAGCGAGGAAGCGCGGCTGACACCGGTGGGCAGTTCCGCCGCCCGGCCTAGCGGCCGATCGGCTTCGGTACCTCCGCACACTGAATTCCCGCATTCGCATATCGGGGCTTCCGTTCTGTGGCTGAGCTATTCATGGCCGCGCGATTTGAATTCCACCGGTAGTTTTTGGCTAAGGCCAAGGGGTGGTGACGCCAGGGCCCAAACGCTACACAGCTACCCCGCTTGATGCATCACCCGCGTGGTACGTTCGCTCTACTGGGTGATGCATCGACGGATTCCGCCCCATCGTGGCGGGTTGGCGTGTATGCTGGCCGGGTATTGGTGAACGTGAGCGGACGATTTCGGGAGTTGGGGAGGGGTTCGGGTGGAGCGCAGCGGAGCCCGTCACTGCGGTGGGGCCGGCACCCCGTCAGGCCGATGGTCCGTCACTTCCGTTGCGGGGGTGGTGACTGGGATTCCCAGTAGCTACACAGGCCCGCACGTGATGCACCTCCCCTTGCTGCCAGCCCCGGCATCCGCGCTTGCGCGGGTGCCCTCAATTCGCGCTTGCGCGAATTGAATTCCTTTCGGAATTCCGTT
>NZ_JARGEF010000007.1:0-84622 GCF_033794725.1 Streptomyces sp. ID05-39B
TTCGGGGACAGGGCGGGGGCTGGAGCAGGGGACGACCGTCGGTCGCGCATGTCTTCGCGTTCTGGGAGAGCCGCGCCTTCTACGACTCCTTCATGGCGCGTTCCCACGACCGGCTCGCGACCGCCCAGGCGGGTACCTTCAAGGACGCCCAGGTCCGGCTCTTCGACCACCGGTTCGACGTGAAGACGGGCTTCGAACCCCGCTTCACCGACTCCGACCTGGTGCGGGTGGCCCTGTGCCGGGTCCATGAGGAACGTGCCGAACACTTCACGCTGATGCAGGAGAAGGTGTGGAACCCGGCCATGGCCGGGTCGCCCGGCATGATCCGCGGCATGTTCGGCGAGGCGCCGGGCCACGAGTTCCTGGTCCTGTCGATGTGGCGCTCACTGGCCGAACACGGCAAGTACCGCGCCGAGCGGATAGAGCGGCTCGCCCTGCGGGCCCAGACGGAAGCGGACGTCGCCGCCCTCACCGGCGACATCGTCGAGCTGGAACCCACCTGGACAGTGTGAGATCCGGATCCACTGATCCTGTCCGCCGGGGCGCCTCCCCGGTGCGGATTTCGTGTGACCTACGCCGTATGGAGGCCGCACGAGTGCTCGATCGGCCGCCACCCGATCTAGTGTTTTCGCATGGCAAGACCACGGCGCATCGTCCTTGTCCGGCACGGGGAGTCAACGGGCAATGTTGATGACACCGTCTACGAGCGTGAACCCGACCACGCACTGGCCCTCACGGAGCGGGGCCGGCAACAAGCGGAGGAGACCGGCAAGCGGTTGCGGGAGGTCCTCGGTGACGAGAGGGTCAGCGTGTACGTCTCGCCCTACCGCCGCACGCACGAGACCCTCCGCGAGTTCCACCTCGACCCCGACCTGATTCGCGTACGTGAGGAACCCCGGCTGCGCGAGCAGGACTGGGGGAACTGGCAGGACCGCGACGACGTCCGCCTTCAGAAGGCCTACCGTGACGCGTACGGGCACTTCTTCTACCGCTTCGTCCAGGGCGAGAGCGGGGCGGACGTGTACGACCGGGTCGGCGGCTTCCTGGAGAGCCTGTTCCGCAGTTTCGAGGCTCCCGACCACCCGCCGAACGTACTGATCGTGACGCACGGCCTGGCCATGCGGCTGTTCTGCATGCGCTGGTTCCACTGGACGGTCGCCGAGTTCGAGTCCCTGTCGAATCCGGGGAACGCCGAGATGCGGATGCTCGTTCTCGGGGACGACGGCAAGTACGCCCTCGACCGGCCGTTCGGCCGCTGGCGAGATCCGGAGCCGTACGGAATCACTGGAGAGTGGCAGAGCGATGACCGTTGACCCCTCCCCCGAGGGACGCCTCACGCGGGCCCTGGGGGCCCTGCGCGGACTCGCCGTGGGGGACGCGCTGGGCTCGCAGTTCTTCGTGCCCGCGCACTACCCGCTCCTCAAGGACCGCGGACTTCCGCCCGGCCGCTGGCAGTGGACGGACGACACCGAAATGGCCTGTTCCGTCGTCGCCGTGCTGGCCGCCCACCACCGCATCGACCAGGACGCCCTGGCCTGTTCCTTCGCCGCGCACCACAACTTCGACCGGGGCTACGGTCCCGCCGTCAACCGGCTGCTGCGACTGGTCCGCGAGGGCGGCGACTGGCGTGAACTCGCCGCCGCCCTGTTCAACGGCCAGGGCTCCTGGGGCAACGGCGCCGCCATGCGGATCGCCCCCCTCGGCGCCTGGTACGCCGATGATCCCGAACAGGCGACGCACCAGGCGGAAATCTCCGCCTACCCCACGCACCAGCACCGGGAGGCCGTGGTCGGCGCCATGGCCGTCGCCGCGGCCGCCGCGCTGGCCGCGGCGCCGGGAGGACCGCCCGGCGCGGACGCCCTCCTGGAAGGCGTCATCGGCCTCATCCCCAAGAGCGCGGTGACCGCGGGGCTGCGGCGGGCCCGGGACATGCTCGACTACGACGACGCGGGCACCGTCGCGGCGGTCCTGGGCTGCGGACGGCGTACGACGGCTCATGACACCGTCCCGTTCGCGCTCTGGTCCGCGGCCCGCTCCCTCGGCGACTACGAGGAGGCCTTCTGGACCACCGCGCAGGTCGGCGGGGATGTGGACACGACCTGCGCCATCGTGGGCGGCGTCATCGCCTCCGGAAAGGCGGGGAGGCCTCCCGCGGCCTGGGCGGAGCGAGTGGAGACATTCCCGGACTGGGTTCCCTGGTCCGCTTGAGCGGCTCAGCCCGGACGTCCCACTGAGCAGCGGGCGGGCGGACACCAGCCGACGGCACCACCCGCTCTTGCCCGCCTGCCGATATGAACTCTGTGTGCCTGGCGGGAACTCTGCGTGACCGGCCGCGCGTTGGTCGGGTATCCGCTGTGCGACGTATGCGCGCGGAGGTGGAGACGGGGACGAGCGGCTGCGATGGAAGTGCGGTGTGGTCATGGGGTCGGTGGAGTTGGTGTTGGTATCGGGTGTGGGGTTGCTGGTCCTGCTGGTGTCCTCGGTGGCCGCCATGTACTCCCGGCCCGGCTTCGCGTTGTGCTCGATCATTCACGAGTGCGACCCGAGCCGGGTGAAGCGTTGCCACACCCTGATCTTCGAAGGGGTGGTCGAGCCGACCGTGCGGCTTCTGCATCAGGTCGCCAGTCGTGGAATCGATCGGGGCGAGGTGCCGGGGGGACGCGGTGAACGGCTGGGTCCTGGACCCGATCCCGGCCATGGTGATGTACCGCTCCAAGATGTGCGGCAGCGAATGGAGCGACCGGGAGATCGAAGAGCTGATCGGCCAGCTCATGCTGCCGCTGTTGCGTCCCGTTACGTCCTGTTGCGTCTGTCGAGGGCCGAGTCGGGGGCCGGCGGGGCACTCGGCGATCACTGGTGCGGTCCCGGGGGCCGGGGTGTCGCGGGGTGATCCGGGCGGCGTAGGCTAAGGCCGCCATGGCGTACGAACCACCCACTCACACCGTCGAGCGCTCCCTCCGCGCCACGACCGGGGCCAAGGTCATCGCGGGCGTGGACGAAGTGGGCCGCGGTGCGTGGGCCGGCCCCGTCACCGTCTGCGCGGCCGTCACCGGACTGCGTCGCCCTCCCGAGGGCCTCACCGACTCCAAGCTCCTCTCCGTCAAGCGTCGCAACCAGCTTGCCGTGCAACTCGAGACGTGGGTGACCTCGTACGCGCTGGGGCACGCCTCCCCGGAGGAGATCGACGACCTGGGGATGACCGCCGCCCTGCGCCTCGCCGCGGTGCGCGCTCTGGACGCCCTGCCGGTGCGCCCCGAAGCGGTGATCCTCGACGGGAAGCACGACTACCTCGGCGACCCCTGGAAGGTCCGCACGGTGATCAAGGGCGACCAGTCGTGCGTGGCGGTCGCCGCGGCCTCGGTGCTCGCCAAGGTGCGGCGAGACAAAATGATGGCCGAACTGGGTATCGACCATGCAGACTTCGCTTTTGCGGACAACGCCGGGTATCCGTCCCCCGTGCACAAGGCCGCATTGGAGGAGCGGGGCCCCACCCCGTACCACCGGTTGTCATGGGCGTATCTTGATGCGCTGCCCCAGTGGCGGCACCTCAAGAAGGCCCGCAGCTGGGCGAACGGACGTGTTCCGGAGATCGAAGGCCAACTCGGCTTCGACTTCTGACGGTTCCGCTCGCACTGACGTGCCACCCGCTGGCGCGAGCCGCATCAACGTTTGATAGATATCAGCCCATGCCTCTCATTCCCGAGGAGCCTCAGATTCACGAGAGTGCCCAGGGTCCCCGCGCCACTCCGGCCAGTGGCCGTACCGCGCCGACCCCTCGTCCCGTTCCCGGCCCCCGTCCCGCGGCTCCGTCGCGTCCCGGTCGGCCTGGTCCTGTCCGGCCCACGCCGCCCGTGCAGCGCACGCCGCGCGATGTGGCCCCCACGCCCGGGCCTTCCGCCCCGGCCACCCCTTCCGCTTCCGTGTCCGCTTCGGCGACTCCTCAGATCCAGCTGATCCCGGCCTCGGCCGAGGGTGCGCTGGACGCCGCCGAAGAGGCCGTCGACCTGCTTCTCGAGTCGGGCCGCGCCCCGGGCGAGGTGTTGGTGATCACCACCGGCGAACTCCACCCCTGGGCCGCCCACGAACTGTCCTTCGGTGAAGCGTCCTACTGGGCGCAGCACGACACGGGGGACGACGTCTTCTACGCCGACGTCGCCGCGTTGGAACGGGCGACGGTGCGTCCCGTCGTCGTCGTGGCGGTCAACGGTGGCTCTGCCACGGCCGGCGCCACTGCACTGCCCTCGGCCCGCGCGAGGGCCGGTGCCCTGCTGATCGTCTGTGGTGACCCGCAGGAGATCAACTCGGTGCTAAGCGCAGCCATCTGAGCCCACTCCGGGTCGTCCGGGTGCGCCCGGGTGTGGAAGGCGCTGCCCTGGCGGTATCTCCCGTCTTCGCCTGCGCGGACTGGGCAGTGCACAGTGGCGCGCGCCGAACCGGGGTGCGCAGCAGGCCTCGGTGAGGCCTGCACGGAGCTCTGGCATCACGCGGAGCTCTGGTGTGATGAGGAACGGGCGTGGCGTCGTGCCGCGCGCGGTCGTCACGCGGAGTTCTGGCGTCATGAGGAACGGGCGTGCCGTCGTGCCGCGGGCGGACACCGTCACGAGCGGTGCCACGTGCCTGGTGCCGCGTCCTCGGTGTCCGCTCATGGCGGCGCGACCTCGCGCTGCGCAGGGTGTGCGGTCACGGTGCTCACGGCCCTCGCCGGGTGAAGGCGGATCGTTTCTGCCGACCGGCGGGGAGTCGGCAGCTCTCAGCGGGCGGCCGCGCGGCGCAGTACTTCCGAGGCTGCGCCGCCGGTCCGCGGCAACGGCGGCGGCGCCTCGGACAGAGCGAAGGGCTCCGGCTCCGAATCGGCGTGGGGACGACGGCCCCCGCGGCCCTCACCGAGGACCTGCCAGCCGTCCCTGGTCAGCGTGATGTACGCCCCGCAGCGCAGCCCGTGCAGCGTGCACGCGTCCCGCAGACCCCACATCCATGCGCCGTCCTCCTCCGTCCAACGCCCGTCGCCCTCACGGCAGTAGAGCAGCACGGCGGTGCGCACCGGGGTACGGCGCCGCAGATCGTGCGGAATGACCCGGCGCAGTTGGGAGAGCAGCGCGTTGCGGAACATCCAGCCGTCGGCCTGTGCCTGTCGCCGCGTGAACGAGGCGCTGGCCAGCAGCCGTTCGTCCGGGTCGAGCACGGCCACGATCGCCGTGGCGGGCTTCGGCCCATGACGCGCGTGCAGGCCGCTGACGACCTCCCGCGGGCTGCGCAGCAGCGGAATGCCGGCCGAAGCCCACTCCGCGGGTTCGAGCAAGCGGGTGGCGGAAGCGGCGGACGTGGACGTCGACAACGATGCCGAGGACGGAGCGATTCCGAGGGTCACGAGCCTCCCTTCGGCTACGGCCCACACCTGCGGGCGGGTCGGATTCGGGGGCGCGCACACCGCAGCAGAGCCCTACCGGACCATGGGCGAGCCGTGCGGGGGAGCGGAATTCAATTCTTCCTGTCGAACTTGGATGCGGCAACGAGCAATTGGGGTCGGCGACCGTTATATGGCGGAGAGTGTCTTATATCCTTACCCCATGAGCACAGGGTGACGCGTACCCGGCCCTACACCCCACGTTCACCTGCTGGGTAGCCGGCGTTGCCCGACCGGCGCCCAGGCGGTGCCGCCTCGCGGCCCGACCGTACGCCCGCCGTGCCCGCCGTGTCCGCCCTCGCTCACGCAGGGTGAGGTGGCCGATTGTCAGTGCCATCGGGTTGCATGGGGGCATGGACAACCTGGAGCTCCGCACCGAAGCAGACGCCATCCTCGCCGAACTGGTGGGTGCGCCGGGCGCGCGGCTGCGGGAGGACCAGTGGCAGGCGGTGGCGGCCTTGGTCGAGGAGCGCCGACGGGCCCTGGTCGTACAGCGCACCGGGTGGGGAAAGTCGGCGGTGTACTTCGTCGCCACCGCTCTGCTGCGCCGACGCGGTTCCGGTCCGACGGTGATCGTCTCGCCGCTCCTCGCCCTGATGCGCAACCAGGTGGACGCGGCGGAGCGGGCCGGCATCCAGGCACGCACCATCAACTCGGCCAATCCGGAGGAGTGGGAGACGATCTACAAGGAGGTCGAGCACGGCGAGACCGACGTCCTCCTTGTCAGTCCTGAGCGCCTCAACTCCGTGGACTTCCGTGACCAGGTGCTGCCCAAGCTGGCGGCCACGACCGGCCTGCTGGTGGTCGACGAGGCGCACTGCATCTCCGACTGGGGCCATGACTTCCGTCCCGACTACAGGCGGCTGCGGGCCATGCTCGGCGACCTCGCCCCTGGTGTGCCTGTCCTGGCCACCACCGCGACGGCCAACGCGCGCGTCACCGCGGACGTGGCCGAGCAACTGGGCACAGGCGCGGGCGAGGCGCTGGTGCTGCGCGGCTCCCTGGAGAGGGAGAGCCTCCGGCTCGGCGTGGTCCGGCTGCCGGACGCCGCCCACCGCCTGGCCTGGCTGGCCGAGCATCTGGACGAGCTGCCGGGCTCCGGGATCGTCTACGCGCTGACGGTCGCCGCGGCCGAGGAGGCCACCGCCTTCCTGCGGCAACGCGGCTTCACGGTGGACTCGTACACGGGCCGTACGGAGAACGCCGACCGGCTCCAGGCGGAGGCCGACCTCCAGCAGAACAGGGTCAAGGCACTCGTGGCGACCTCCGCGCTGGGCATGGGGTTCGACAAGCCGGATCTGGGATTCGTCGTCCACCTCGGCTCCCCGTCCTCGCCGATCGCCTACTACCAGCAGGTGGGCCGCGCGGGCCGCGGGGTGGAGCACGCCGAGGTGCTGTTGCTGCCGGGCAAGGAGGACGAAGCCATCTGGCGCTACTTCGCCGATACCGCTTTCCCGCCCGAGACGCAGGTCCGCCAGACCCTGGCGGCCCTCGCCGACGCGGGACGGCCACTGTCCGTGCCGGCCCTGGAGGCGCTGGTGGACCTCCGTCGCACCCGGCTGGAGACGATGCTGAAGGTCCTCGACGTGGACGGGGCCGTCAAGCGGGTGAAGGGCGGCTGGGAGAGCACCGGGCGGCCCTGGACGTACGACACCGAGCGGTACGCCTGGGTGGCCCGGCAGCGGGCCACCGAGCAGCAGGCCATGCGTGACTACGTCAGCACGACCGACTGCCGGATGGAGTTCCTGCGCCGGCAGCTGGACGACGAGGGCGCGGTCCCGTGCGGCCGTTGCGACAACTGCGCCGGCGCCTGGATCGGCTCCTCGGTCTCGACCGAGGCCCTGACGGGGGCGACGAAGGAACTGGACCGTCCCGGGGTGGAGGTCGAACCGCGCCGGATGTGGCCGACGGGCATGCCCGTCCTGGGCATCGACCTCAAGGGGCGTATTCCCGCCCGAGAGCAGTGTTCCACCGGCCGCGCCCTGGGCCGGCTCTCGGACATCGGCTGGGGCAACCGGCTGCGCCCCCTGCTGGCGGAGAACGCCCCCGACGGCCCCGTCCCCGACGACGTCCTGAAAGCCGCGGTGTCCGTCCTGGCCGACTGGGCGCGCTCCCCGGGCGGCTGGGCACCGAACGTGCCTGACGCCTCGCCGCGGCCCGTCGGGATCGTCGCCGTCCCGTCCCTGGCCCGCCCGCAGCTGGTCGGCTCCCTCGCCCAGGGCATCGCGACCATCGGCCGCCTCCCCTTCCTGGGCACCCTGGCGTACACCGGTCAGGGCGGCGCCCACGCGGTACGCCGCAGCAACTCGGCCCAGCGGCTCAGGGCCCTCTCGGCGGCCTTCACCGTCTCCGAGGAGCTGGCCGACGCCCTGGGGGCCGCTCCGGGGCCCGTGCTGCTCGTCGACGACTACACCGACTCCGGCTGGACCCTGGCGGTCGCCGCCCGCCTCCTCCGCCGGGCGGGCGCCGAGGGGGTGCTCCCGCTGGTCCTCGCCGCGGCGGGGTGAGCTTTCCTTCCGACGAGCTCGCGGAGTAGGTCGGACGGCGTCCCGCAGCCCATGCGGTGACGTGTCCCTGGTCAGAGTTATCCACAGGCTCAACCGGAACCTCGCATTCTGCGAGATCGTCTGCGCATGACGAATCACAGCGAAACGACTGGTTCCTTCGAAAACGGCGACATCACGGGACGTGAGGGATGTACCGGTCCTGAGTCGTGCGACGGTCAGGCTGCGTACGGCCGTGGGGGCGCGCAGGGCGATGAATCCACGTACGACCACGCCGACACACACGACCGGGAGACGACGCACGACCGGGAGACCGCGTACGAAGGCCACGTCCCGTACGACGGGCGCCCCGGCTGCGACGAAGGACCCGAGCACCAGGTCACCCTGCGCAGCCCGGCCGAGTTGGCCGACGCCCTGCCCTACCTGCTCGGTTACCGTCCCGAGGACAGCATCGTGCTGGTCGCCCTCCACGACCAGGGCGGAAGGGGCAGGTTCGGTGGCCGCGCCCGCCTCGGTATCCCCGCCAACCCCGACGACTGGCCCGCGGTGGCCCGGCAACTGGCACAGGGACTCGTGGCCGGCAGCGAACGCAGGGGAGGCCGCCCCGCACAGATCGTCGCGTATCTCTGCCAGGATCCGGCGATGGGCGAGACGGGCGGCCAGGTGAGGCAGCGCCTCCAGCCACTCGCGCACAGGCTCCGTGTCGAATGCGGTCGGCTCGACATCCCGGTGATCGAGGCGCTGTGCATCTCGGACGGCCGCTTCTGGTCGTACTGCTGCTCGGGCGCGGATTGCTGCCCGGACGACGGAGCGCCGATGGGTCTGCCGGGCACATCCGTCCTGGCCGCGGCCGCCACGTACGCCGGTATCCAGGTACGCGGCACGCTACGGGAGCTGAGGGCCCGTCTGCTTCCGCTCGAAACGGGCGTCGCCGTGGAACAGGAAGTGGCCCTCGACACCGCGGGCATGGCCCTGGTCCCGAAGATGCTCCACGACGTGAGCCGCGCGGCCGTCGCGGACGAGACCATCGCGCTGGTCGCACGCGTCATTCGCCGGTTCTCCGAGGCACCCACGGTGACCGGCGCCCTCATCGCCGACCGTCGGGACGACGAACTCCTGGCCTCTGACGAGGCAGCGGCCCTCGTCCTCGGCCTCCAGGACCGTGTGACCCGCGACCGCGCCGCCGAGTGGATGGAGGGCGACGAAGCTGCACCCGCCCTGCGCCTCTGGCGAGCGCTGGCCCGTCGCTGCGTCGGCCCCTACGGGGAGCACGCGGCGGCCCCGCTCACCCTCGCCGGCTGGGTCGCCTGGTCCACCGGCGACGAGCTGGAGGCCCGTGAGGCCCTCGCCATGGCCCTGGGCGCGGACCCGGGCTACCTCTTCGCCCGCCTCCTGCACCAGGCCTGCAACCAGGGCCTCGACCCGGAGTCGGTCCGTCGTTGCCTGCGCTCCGAACGAGAGGTCCGCAGGGGCGAGGAGACAGGGGAGACAAGGGAGGGAACGGACTGTCCGACCGAGGCGGGGGCGTCGGCCTCAGCGGGGGCTGAGAACCACGGAATCGGCATCGACGGCACCAGCGACCGGGGCGAGGCCGAGCGCGCTGAGGCCTCTGATGAGGACGGTGGCGCGACCGTTTGTGCTTCTGGACCGGCGCAGATCCCTTCACCGGCTGCCGGCCGGCGACGGCGCCGTGTGCGTTCCGCCGGCTCGACGCGGCCCACCACGCCAGGGCAGGGCGGGACGCGCTCGCGCACCCGCACCTCGGACCGGGCTTCGGCACAGCGGCGGAGCGGGGGTGCCGACGGCGACGAGATCAACAGGCAGAAGTGATCCGGTACGGATAGACGCGCCACCGCGGGGGCTACCGGGGACGCCCCAGGGGCGGTCGGTTCCTGGGGCGGCTATCTCTGTGATCCCCAGCCCGGCGGGCCTGTCCGATGCGTGAGGCAGGCCCACAGGGCCACCGTGCGGCCCAGGGCTGAGTAAGCGGCGAACCGAGGGGAGCGCCCGCTGCCGCATTCCGCACCCTGCCGCCTGCTGCTGCTCCGCCACCGTGGCCGCCGCCGGAGTCCTCCTCCCGACCGCGATGGCGGGCGTCCGGCCCGATGCCCTGATCAGGACCGTGACTCTGTGCTCGCTGCGCAGCGCGCCTCTCGGTGAACTCGACCTGACGTGACCGCAGTCTCCGGTGTCGCCTTCCCAGAGGGCGGCCGACTGGGACCGGCCATGGCCGAGGAGGCCCCGAAGGGCTGGGATTGGGCACCTGACCTGGCATGACAGCAGCCTGGCCGACCGCGTGGGCGAGTGGTGAAGAACGCTTGCGACCACGAGGGATCAGTCATCGAAGCGGCCGACGAAGGGAGTGTTTATCGTCAGGAAGACGACTATGATCGCCGCATGCCCTACGACCCGTCAGCATTTCCGCCCTTCGCCGTCACCGTGGACCTGGTCGTGCTGACCGTGCGTCGTCATGCCCTGTGCGCGCTGGCGGTGCGCAGGGGCGAGCCGCCGTTCCAGGGCCGGTGGGCGCTCCCGGGCGGCTTCGTGCGGGACGACGAGGACCTCTCCCAGGCCGCGGCCCGCGAACTGGCCGAGGAGACCGGACTGCGCGCCTACGGCCCCGCCGCCCCTGACCAGGACAACGGCGCGCACCTGGAACAGCTCGCCACCTACGGCGATCCCAAGCGTGACCCCAGGATGCGGGTGGTCAGCGTCGCCCACCTCGCGCTCGCCCCCGATCTGCCCGCGCCGCGCGCAGGCGGCGACGCCAGCAATGCGCGCTGGGCGCCGGTCGAGGAGCTTCTGCAACAGGGCGGCTACGGCCGTGACGGTGAACCGGTGGCACCCCTTGCCTTCGATCACGCGCAGATCCTCGCGGACGGCGTCGAGCGAGCCCGCTCCAAGATCGAGTACTCATCGCTGGCGACCGCCTTCTGTCCCACCGAGTTCACCGTCGGGGAGCTGCGCCGCGTCTACGAAGCGGTGTGGGGCGTGGCGCTGGACCCGCGCAACTTCCATCGCAAGGTGACGGGCACCCCGGGCTTCCTGGTCCCTACGGGCGGCACCACCACCCGCCAGGGTGGCCGTCCCGCACAGCTCTTCCGCGCCGGCGGCGCGACCTTGCTCAACCCGCCGATGCTGCGGCCCGAGATCTGATCCGGGCGCACCCGCACGGGCACGCGGATGGGGCGGCGTCCATCGCCTCGGGCCGCCCGCCGTGCCGCCTACCGAGCCTCTGGCCTGCCCCCTGCCCCCTGCCCCCTCGCCCCGTGCCCTGGCTCCTCGCCGCCCGAGGAGTACGCGTCGGTGTCGATCGCCTTGCCGATCAGGGCGGTTGGGCGCCGGGACGATCACCGGCCCGCGGGCAGCCGCGCCATACCCCAAAACGGGACATAGCGCGCTATCTTGCTACGGGTGATCCAGGCCTTCGGACTGACCAGCAATCCCCGCAAGGGCCTCCCGCTCGCGCTCGACGATGTTTCCTTCGAGGCGCGGGCGGGACACGTGACCGTGCTGCTCGGAGCGGCGGGCGCGGGTAAGACCACGGCGTTGAGGCTGATGCTCGAACTTCAACAGGGCCGTGGCCTCACCTACTTCAGAGGCCGGCCCCTGCACCGCATCGCCCACCCGTCACGGGAGGTCGGTGTCCTCCTGGGCGATGTGCCGGGCCATCCCGCCCGCTCCGTCCGAGGCCACCTGCGCATGCTGTGCGCGGCCGCCGGCGTTCCCGGCCGACGGGCCGACGAAGTCCTCGAAGCGGTCGGCCTGGTCAGCCTGCGCGACGAACGCCTCGGCACACTCTCCCGCGGCATGGACCGTCGGCTCGGCCTCGCCTGCGCTCTCCTCGCCGACCCGCACACCCTGGTGCTCGACCACCCGGCCGAGGGGCTCTCCGAGCGCGAAAGCCGGTGGCTGCACGGCCTGCTGCGCGCGCACGCGGCCCAGGGCGGGACCGTTCTCTCGACGACCCCCGACCCCAAGGAGGCCGCCCGTACCGCGGACCGGGTCGTCACCCTGGATCAGGGCAGGCTCGTCGCCGACCAGGAGGCCGCGTACTTCTCCCGCACCCGGTTGCGCCCCCGGGTCGCCGTCCGCAGCCCGCATGCCGTGCGTCTGGCGGCCCTGCTCACCAAAGAGGCGCGCACCGCTCGTCGCTCCGTCGAGGTCGTGCAAGAGGACGGCAACCGCCTCTCCGTGTACGGCAGTAGCTGCGCCGACATCGGAGAGGTTGCGTTCCGGCATCACATCCTCATCCACCAACTTGCTGCTGAGGTGGGCGACATGGGCCCCGGAGTCGGCGGCCGACCCGCGGACGCGACGCCCGCGCGGCAGGAAACCGGTGGCTCGGGCGGGGAGCCGACCCGCGCCGACGCCCCTGCCCCCTGTGATGCCGGTGACGGGGCTGATCCTGGTGACCGGGGGGATGCGGCGGCTGACGCACATGACGCACATGACGCACATGACTCCGGTGACTCGCAGACCTCCGGCAACGTGTCCCGCGCCGCGACGTCCGCAGCGGCAGTCGACGGCACCTCGCCGGACAACCCGACCGCGGCTACTTCCGCCGGAACCCGGCCCCCGTCGCCCACCGCCGATCCAGAACTCACCCCGGCCGTGACGACGGCCGGGGGCGGCGAACCGACCGCGCCCGGCGCCGTCGGGACCGGACCCACCGCCGCCGGAGGCACAGCGGGACCCGCCGGCCCGCCGAGCCCACGCCCAACCGTCACCGACGACTCCCCGGTCGGCGCCACTCAGCCCACCCGCACCTCCGCCACGCCTCCTTCCCGCCCCCTCGAAGGCGCTCTGCCCGCCCTGCCACCGCCCATCGCAGTCCGCTCCGCCCCCAGCCCGCTCCGACCTCTCCGCTACGAGCTGCGCCGGGCCTGCGGCGTCAGCACCGGCTTCGTCACCGGAGTCGCCGTCCTCCTTGTCTCCGTCCTCACCACCGCCGTCCTGGCCCGTATCGGGCACACCACGCAAGCACGACTGCTCGCAGCCTGGCCCGTGCAACTGCCGCTGCCCCCGGCCGCGCTCGGCGCGGGTCTGCTCGGTGCGCTCTCCTTCGGAGACGAGTTCCGCCACCCCACCCTGGCGGCGGATCGCGGGAGCGTGCCCCGCAGACTGGGTCTGCTCACCGCCAAGCTCCTCGTCTCCGCCCTGACCGCGCTGACGCTCGCCATCCTCACGGCGGGCTGCGACGCCGAAGTGCTCTATCTCCTCTACGGACGGGAACTCGCGCAGGTTCCCGCCGACTGGCTGCAGCAGAGTGCGAGTTGGCTCGCGCTCACGGTCGGCTGCGGGTGGGCCGGTGTCCTGGCCGCCGGTGTCTTCCGGTCCACCACCGCAGGGCTCGCCGCGGTGGTCGCTGTACCGGTGGCCGTCGTACCGCTCGTACAGAAGGCCGTGGAGAGCGCGTCCGTGCGGACCGCCGCCGGGATGTCGGTGCGGCTGCGGGAGGTGCTGCTCGCCCAGTGGCCCCTCGGGGGAGACCGCTATGTCGCAGCCGCATTGCGCGTGGTCACTCAACCCGTGGGAGGAGCCCTGGCGTTGTCGCTGAGCGGCCTGCTGTGCGCGTATGTGCTCACAACCCTGCGCAGCCGCATCCGATGACGACCGCCCGTGCCCATCTGGGAACGGCTTGTGCGCAACTCCCCGGATAAAGCCCATTTCTTTCCGATAAGGCGTCAATTGCGATGGGGTGAGCGATCACCCTTTCGTGTGCTTTTCACCAAAGACCTCAAGGGAGTTGGAAAGGGCGCCGACAAAGAATCCGTGAGTACCCTTGCGCACACCATGATGACCGCCGCCCGCTCCACCGACTCCGGTCTGGCCGGCCCGGGCGAACTCGACCGCTACCCCTTCGCGGAGGGCCCCGCAGCCGACCGTGTCGGCTCCTCCGTCTGGGAGAGTGCGGAACCTGAGCTGGGCCGTGTCGGCCGGCGTGGCGCGGGCAGCCGCGGACGCGGGCTGCACGGCCAACTCGTCCAGCAGCTCGGCCAGATGATCGTTTCCGGCGATCTGGGTGCCGACCGCCCACTCGTACCCGAGGAGATCGGCCAGCGCTTCGAGGTCTCCCGCACCGTCGTCCGCGAGTCGCTCCGGGTCCTGGAGGCCAAGGGACTCGTCAGTGCCCGGCCGAACGTCGGCACGCGCGTACGTCCTGTGAGTGACTGGAACCTCCTCGACCCGGACATCATCGAGTGGCGTGCCTTCGGCCCGCAGCGTGACAGTCAGCGGCGCGAGCTGAGCGAGCTGCGCTGGACGATCGAGCCGCTCGCCGCCCGTCTCGCGGCCGGGCACGGGCGCGAGGATGTCCAGCAGCGACTGTCGGACATGGTCGAGATCATGGGGCACGCCATGGGCCAGGGTGACGCGCTCACCTATTCCCGGGCCGATGCCGAGTTCCACTCGCTGCTCATCCAGATCGCGGGCAACCGGATGCTGGAGCACCTCTCCGGCATCGTGTCCTCCGCCCTTCAGGTCTCCGGCGGCCCGGTCACGGGCTGTGACCGCCCGACCGAGGCATCTCTTGGTCACCACGGCAGGATCGCCGACGCTCTCGCGGCGGGTGACGGCGCCGCTGCCGAAGCGGCCATGCGTCAGCTGCTCACCGTCCATCCCGAGGTGGAGCGGGTCGTCCCGGCGCCCCGCGAGCACTGACCCCACGCCTCGGGGGGACCGGCCGGGGACGCCTTCCCGTCGCCGCGCCGTCCCGGCCGTCCGCTTCCCCGCGCCCTCCCGTCGGACCCCGCAGGACCCGTCACGGGCCTGCGGGGTCCGACCGCGCGTCGAGGCCGATTGGGCCGCATCGGTGTGGGTAGACACTGCGGGTGACCTCATCTGCCCTTGTCTGATCGTTTTTGAGCGCTTACGGGGTGTGACTCGGGCCACGAAGATTGGGCGTAACGCTCATGGAAGCAACGCGATGACCTAAGAGGTGACAGCCGCGGAGGGAATACGGACGCCGTTCAAGGCGCTGTGCAACTTCCCGGCCCCCGCCCGCACCGTCGGCCCATCCCCAAGGCCGGTGGTCGGCTCCTGTCCGTAGTGGACGGGGCCGGAAGCCGTTTTCCAACGTTCCGAGAGGTTGTTCGTGTCGGCCAGCACATCCCGTACGCTCCCGCCTGAGATCGCCGAGTCCGTCTCTGTCATGGCGCTCATTGAGCGGGGAAAGGCTGAGGGGCAGATCGCCGGCGACGATGTGCGTCGGGCCTTCGAAGCTGACCAGATTCCGGCCACTCAGTGGAAGAACGTACTGCGCAGCCTCAACCAGATCCTCGAGGAAGAGGGTGTGACGCTGATGGTCAGTGCCGCGGAGCCCAAGCGCACCCGAAAGAGCGTCGCAGCGAAGAGTCCGGCCAAGCGCACCGCCACCAAGACGGTCGCGGCGAAGACGGTGACCACCAGGAAGGCCACCGCCACTTCTCCCGCCGCTCCGGCCTCCGCTGTGGACGACCCCACAGACGAAGCCGCCACCGAGAAGAAGGCCGCAGCCAAGAAGACGGTTGCGAAGAAGGCGACCGCCAAGAAGGCCGCCCCCGCCAAGAAGACGGCTGCGAAGAAGACCGCCGGCAAGAAGGACGACGCCGAGCTGGTCGAGGACGAGGCCGCCGAGGAGACGACCCCCAAGACGGGCGACGAGCCCGAGGGCACGGAGAACGCCGGATTCGTTCTCTCCGACGACGACGAGGACGACGCGCCCGCCCAGCAGGTCGCCGCCGCCGGTGCCACCGCCGACCCGGTCAAGGACTACCTCAAGCAGATCGGCAAGGTCCCTCTGCTGAACGCGGAGCAGGAGGTCGAGCTCGCCAAGCGCATCGAGGCCGGCCTGTTCGCCGAGGACAAGCTGGCCAACGCCGACAAGCTCGCCCCCAAGCTCAAGCGCGAGCTGGAGATCATCGCCGAGGACGGCCGCCGGGCCAAGAACCACCTTTTGGAGGCCAACCTCCGCCTGGTGGTCTCCCTGGCCAAGCGTTACACCGGCCGCGGCATGCTTTTCCTGGACCTCATCCAGGAGGGCAACCTCGGTCTGATCCGCGCGGTCGAGAAGTTCGACTACACCAAGGGCTACAAGTTCTCCACGTACGCCACCTGGTGGATCCGTCAGGCGATCACCCGCGCCATGGCCGACCAGGCCCGCACCATCCGTATCCCGGTGCACATGGTCGAGGTCATCAACAAGCTCGCGCGCGTGCAGCGCCAGATGCTTCAGGACCTGGGCCGCGAGCCCACCCCGGAGGAGTTGGCCAAGGAACTCGACATGACCCCGGAGAAGGTCATCGAGGTCCAGAAGTACGGCCGCGAGCCCATCTCGCTGCACACCCCGCTGGGCGAGGACGGCGACAGCGAGTTCGGTGACCTCATCGAGGACTCCGAGGCCGTCGTCCCGGCCGACGCGGTCAGCTTCACGCTCCTCCAGGAGCAGCTGCACTCGGTTCTCGACACCCTGTCCGAGCGCGAGGCCGGCGTGGTCTCCATGCGCTTCGGTCTCACCGACGGTCAGCCGAAGACCCTCGACGAGATCGGCAAGGTGTACGGCGTCACGCGCGAGCGCATCCGCCAGATCGAGTCCAAGACCATGTCGAAGCTGCGTCACCCGTCACGCTCGCAGGTGCTGCGCGACTACCTCGACTAAGTCGACTGCGGACGACCGCGAAAGGCCCGCCCCCCTCGGGGGGCGGGCCTTTCGGCTTGCTCCGCAGGTGCGCGGCGCCGCGGGCTGGATCACTCTGGGTGTCCACTGATCACTCCTGAGTGAGGAGCGTGCATGCGTCGTCCCTTTGTCCGGGTGCTGACCAGGCCGTTGGTCCTGGTGACCGCGGTCATGGCCATACCACTGGTGTCCGCCGTCCCGGCGGCCTCCGACGGTGTCGTGGTGGGCGGCTTCCCGGTCGATGTGTCGGACAGCCCCTGGACCGTCGCCCTGTCCAGCCGTGACCGGTTCGGAGGTATGCGGTCGGGGCAGTTCTGCGGGGCAGTGGCGGTCGGCCCGACCACAGTGCTCACCGCAGCCCACTGCATGGGCGAGGAAGTCCTCGGGGTTCCCCCGAGGACGGCGCAGGACCTGAAGGTCGTGGCGGGCCGTACGGATCTCTACTCGGACGAGGGTCAGGAGATCGCCGTGAGGGAGATCTGGGTGAACCCGGCCTACGACAGCTACAGCAACTCCGGCGATTTCGCCGTGCTCAAGCTGGCCGAGCCGCTGCCGCACGCCTCGGTCATCGCCATGACAGGCGCCGGTGATCCGGCGTACTCCGCGGGCACCGAGGCCATGGTCTACGGCTGGGGAGACACCTCGGGGGTCGGCTCCTACGCTCACGGGCTGCGCGCCGCTCGTGTGCATGTGCTGCGGGACAGCGTCTGCGAGAACGCGTACCCAGGGCCGGCCGACGGTTCGTACCGGGCGAAGACGATGGTGTGTGCCGGGGAGACCCAGGGGGGCCGCGACTCCTGCCAGGGAGACAGCGGAGGGCCACTGGTCGCCCAGGGCCGCCTGATCGGCCTGGTGTCCTGGGGGAGCGGGTGTGGGCGGGCCGGCAGCCCCGGCGTCTACACGCGGGTGTCCGACATCGTCACAACACTGCGCTGGGAGGCCGCGCTGCCAGGCGCCGCGCGGCCGTCACGCGGGGGCTGAGCCGGTTTTCGAACGAGTGCGGGCGGTCGCCCCTGGGACGCAGGGGCGACCGCCCGCTACCAGCCTGTGCCGGTGGTCGCTCGTCGTTGAACGCGATCTGTCAGCGCTCTTCTTCTGAGGCGGGAACGGCGGTCAGTCGCTCCGTCTCGTCCTGTATCTCAGCGGCGATCTTCTTGAGTTCCGGCTCGAACTTGCGACCGTGGTGGGCGCAGAAGAGCAGTTCTCCGCCGCTGAGCAGGACGACGCGTACGTACGCCTGGGCGCCGCAGCGGTCGCAGCGGTCAGCGGCCGTCATCGGGCTCGCGGGGGTCAGAACAGTAGTCACGTCGCCTCTTCTCTAGCTCGACGAGCTGTCGTACCAGGGTCAACATCCAACCAGCCCCAAAACGTTCCCGCTCGTGGCTTCTCCTCGAAAAAATCTTCCGAGGCGGCCGTCTGCTGCCGGTTTGGCGGCGAATGTGCCGTATTACGTATTGGCTGTGTCGTACGGTTTCGCGCTGTCGGTCATGGTCCGGTCCTCCCGGCTGGATTGCCGGTTTGTTCATGAGGACGTGCCCGGAGCCTAAATGGTTCATGCCTCCGAGGGAACGTGATATGTACTTCACTCCATCGAGGGATCGAACACGCATGCGACGCTGGACTAGTGTGAGTTCGGGGGAGGGTGGCGTGACAACGGCTCTACCAGGCCTCGGTACCCTCTTTGCGGCGACCCAAGCCGCGCCCTTACCCAGTGAGGGCCCATCTGAAATTCAGCGAGGAGCGAAACGCGTGACCGCCGATACGTCCGTGCCGTCCACAGCGCTGCTGGCAGGAGCAGACCGGGACGGTTCCAACTACACCGCGCGGCACCTGCTCGTCCTCGAAGGCCTCGAGGCCGTACGCAAGCGCCCGGGTATGTACATCGGCTCGACGGACAGCCGTGGTCTCATGCACTGCCTCTGGGAGATCATCGACAACTCCGTCGACGAGGCTCTCGGCAGCTACGGTGACCACATCGAGGTGATCCTCCACGACGACGCCTCCGTCGAGGTCCGGGACAACGGCCGGGGCATCCCCGTCGACGTCGAGCCCAAGACCGGCCTGTCCGGTGTCGAGGTCGTCATGACCAAGCTGCACGCCGGCGGCAAGTTCGGCGGTGGCTCGTACGCCGCCTCGGGCGGTCTGCACGGCGTCGGTGCCTCGGTGGTGAACGCTCTGTCCGCCCGGCTCGACGTAGAGGTCGACCGAGGCGGGCACACCCATGCGATCAGCTTCCGCCGTGGCGTCCCCGGCGTGTTCGCCGGTGACGGAGCGGACGCCAAGTTCGAGCCCGCGAGCGGTCTGCGCAAGACGAAGCGGATCCCGAAGGCCCGCAACGGCACGCGCGTGCGCTACTGGGCCGACCGGCAGATCTTCCTCAAGGACGCCAAGCTCTCCCTGGAGCACCTCCACCAGCGCGCCCGCCAGACCGCTTTCCTGGTGCCCGGCCTCACGATCGTCGTCCGCGACGAATACGGTCTGGGCGACGGGGGCAGCAAGGGTGAGGAGTCCTTCCGCTTCGACGGCGGAATCAGCGAGTTCTGCGAGTACCTGGCCACTGACAAGCCCGTCTGCGACGTGCTCCGCTTCACCGGTCAGGGCTCCTTCAAGGAGACGGTCCCGGTCCTGGACGACCACGGCCAGATGACGCCGACGGAGGTCACCCGCGAGCTGGGCGTCGACGTCGCGCTGCGCTGGGGCACCGGGTACGACACGACTCTCCGGTCCTTCGTCAACATCATCGCCACTCCCAAGGGCGGCACCCATGTCGCCGGTTTCGAGCAGGCCGTCGTCAAGACGATGAACGAGGTGCTGCGCTCCAAGAAGCTGTTGCGCGTCGCCGAGGACGACATCGTGAAGGACGACGCTCTGGAGGGTCTGACCGCCGTCGTCACGGTCCGGCTCGCCGAGCCCCAGTTCGAGGGCCAGACCAAGGAGGTCCTGGGCACCTCGGCGGCCCGCCGCATCGTGAACACCGTGATCTCCAGAGAACTCAAGGCGTTCCTGACGTCCACCAAGCGGGACGCGGCGGCCCAGGCACGGGTCGTCATGGAGAAGGCGGTCGCCGCCGCGCGCACGCGTATCGCGGCCCGGCAGCACAAGGACGCCCAGCGCCGCAAGACGGCCCTGGAGTCCTCGTCCCTGCCGGCCAAGCTCGCCGACTGCCGCAGCGACGACGTCGAGCGCAGCGAGCTGTTCATCGTCGAGGGCGACTCCGCGCTCGGTACGGCGAAGCTCGCACGGAATTCCGAGTTCCAGGCGCTCCTGCCGATCCGGGGAAAGATCCTCAACGTCCAGAAGTCGTCCGTGACCGACATGCTGAAGAACGCCGAGTGTGGCGCGATCATCCAGGTCATAGGAGCGGGTTCCGGGCGGACCTTCGACATCGACGCGGCCCGCTACGGCAAGATCATCATGATGACCGACGCCGATGTGGACGGCTCCCACATCCGGTGCCTTCTGCTGACGCTGTTCCAGCGCTACATGAGGCCCATGGTGGAGGCCGGCCGGGTGTTCGCGGCGGTGCCGCCGCTGCACCGCATCGAGCTGGTCCAGCCCAAGAAGGGGCAGGACAAGTACGTCTACACGTACTCGGACCGCGAGCTTCGTGACAAGCTCATGGAGTTCCAGAGCAAGAACGTCCGGTACAAGGACTCCATCCAGCGGTACAAGGGTCTGGGTGAGATGGACGCCGATCAGCTGGCCGAGACCACGATGGACCCGCGGCACCGCACCCTGCGCCGCATCAACCTCTCCGACCTGGAATCAGCCGAGCAGGTGTTCGACCTGCTCATGGGGAACGACGTGGCGCCGCGCAAGGAGTTCATCTCCAGTTCGGCGGCGACGCTGGACCGGTCGCGTATCGACGCGTAGGCCCTGATCAGGGCCGGGTGCTGTCGTTCGGACAGTGCTCGTAAGGGTGGGGCCGACATGGTGTCCAGGTCGGCCCCACCCGGTTTCTGGGCTCCACGCCGGCTGAGCCTCCACCCGTGGGTGGAGAGCGCGGCCCGCTGAAATCCACCCATGATCCACCCAGGGGCCGATCTCCGGGCTTGGCCGTTTCCGTAGCGTCGAAGGCGTCGGCGGCACTCGCTGTCGGCGACCTCTTCCGCCCACGGAGGCTGTGATGGCCTGGCTCGTCAACGCACTGCTGATCGCGGCCGTAGCCGCTCTGGCGATCGTGTGGCAGTTCCACGCCGGCCGCGTCGACTCCGACCGTCGCTGGTGGGTGCTGCCCGGCATCCTGGCCTTTGTGGCCCTGCGCGAGCCCGACCTCCTCGGTGCCGACCACCCCACGGCGTCCGCTGCGATACTCGCCGCCAGTCTGCTCGTGGGGCTGGCCGTGGGCGCCGGCTGGTCCTGGACCACGCGCATACGGGTGGAGACGGACGGCGCGGTGCGGAGCAAGAGCACCAAGGCGAGCGTGGTCGTCTGGACGGCAGGTATCGGCCTGCGCGCGGGCCTCTTGGCGTGTGGCGCGATGATGAGCGTCCACCAGGGCAGCTCGGCTTGGATACTCGCTCTGGCCGCCACCCTGCTCGTCCGGTCCGGCCTCTTGGCATGGCACGTGCAGCCCCTGAACCGGACCCCGGCCTCGGCCTCCGCCCTTACGTACGGTGATGGCGTGCCTCTGTCTCTGTGGAAGGAGCCCGTGTGATGGAGGACGCCTTCCTGCGCTGGCCCTCCCGTGAGGCACTCGGCCGTGAAGGGATCCCGCGGCCGAGGCGCCTGCTGGCCTGGGCCGTACGGCTCCTGGTGGCCGGCGTCCTGCTCTGGAGCACACTCCACGACAACCGCGTCCGTGGCTGGACCGCAGCCGCCGGGATCGGTGGATTCCTGATGGCCGGGCTGCTGGCCTGGGCGTTCTTCCGTCTCACACTCGGACACCGGCTGTGGCCGTCCCTGAGCCTCCTGCTCCTGCTGCTGGGGCTTGCCGCCGCTGTCCATGCCGTGGGATTCGGGACGCCCGCCACTGTTCTGTGGTGCGGGTGCGCCATTGCGGCTCTGGAGCGACTGCCTCTGGCGGCCGCGCTGCTCCCGGCGGGCATGGGCTTCGCCTCGTTCGCCGTGTTCAGCGGGGACGGATGGCTGACCGCCGCAGCCACGACCGGCGGTATGGCCCTCGCTGGGTACGCGCTCCGGCTTGACGCGGAGGCCCGGGGCAATGCCCAGCGGCTACTCGCCCAGGAAAGGACAGCTCGTGTCGCGGAGGCGGAGTCGGCCGCGTTCGCCGAGCGCACCCGTATTGCCCGGGAGATACACGATGTGCTGGCCCACAGCCTTTCTGCGCAACTCGTGCACTTGGAGGCGGCCCGGCTGATGATCGAGCGAGGTGCGGACCGCGCGCTCATTCTCGAACGGGTGGTCGCCGCGCGCGGAATGGCCCGCGACGGTCTGCAGGAGACACGGCAGGCGCTCTCCGCGCTGCGGGGTGAGCTGACGCCTTTGGAGGAGTTTCTGACGGGGCTTGTGCGGGCGACCGGCGGTGCTGAGGTCACGGTGGCGGGTGAACGCAGACCGCTGCCGGCCGAGGCGTCGCAGGCCGTGCGCAGGGTCGCCCAGGAGGCGCTGACCAACGTTCGCAAGCACGCCCAGGGGGCCAAGGCGCAGTTGCACCTGGACTATCGGTCGGACCAAGTGATCCTGCAGATACGGGACTCGGGTGGCTCGCCGGGCGAACTCACCGGAGTGGGAGGCGGGTACGGTCTGCTGGGGATGCGGGAGCGCGCCGAATTGTTGGGAGGCTCGCTCGAGGCGGGACCGGACGACGAAGGGTTCGTGGTGACGCTGAAGGTGCCGGCATGACCGAGGAGTCGGAGACGAAGCCCGCCCGGGTCGTGGTGGCGGACGACCAGACCGTTGTGCGGGAAGGCATCGTGATGCTGCTCGGGTTGCTGCCTGGGATCGAGGTCGTGGGCGCCGCAGGAGACGGGGACGAGGCGGTGCGGCTGGTCGGGAAGCTTGCCCCGGACGTGGTGCTCATGGACCTGCGCATGCCCCGCTGTGACGGCGTAGAGGCGACCCGGCGCATCCGGGCCGAGCATCCTGGCACCCAGGTCGTGGTGCTCACGACCTTCGGCGACGACGAGTCCTTGTTCCCCGCGCTCAGAGCGGGTGCACGGGGGTACCTGACCAAGGACGCGGGCGGCGACGAGATCGTGCGGGCCGTGCAGAGCGTCCTGTCGGGGGACGCGGGACTGTCGCCAGGCGTCCAACGGCGGCTGTTGGAGCATCTGTCGGCGCCCGAACCGGAGCCGGCGGCGCCCGTCGGTCCGCCTGACGGGCTGACGGCACGGGAGATCGAGGTGCTCGTCCTGATCGCCGGAGGGCTCAGCAACCGTGAGATCGCCCGCCAACTGCAGGTCTCCACGGCGACCGTGAAGACGCACATCAACAACATGTTCACGAAGACCGGGCTCAACGACCGGGCACAGGCGGTTCTTTACGCGTTCAGGAAGGGGCTGGTGCCGCCGCCGGTGGGGTGAACGCGCCTTTCGTCACCTGATGGGGTGAAGCGTGCAGGGAAGAAGAGTCGGGGATCTTCCCGTTCTGTCCATCCTTGGGCATGCAGTCAAGCAACGGGCGTGCCCGCGGCAGTGAGCGCGGTACCGAGAGTTCGGGCGACCATTGGCAAGGCGTTGGCCCGGCGTCCGTCGAGACCTCGGGGGACATGCGGTACGAAGACCCTTGGTATGACGCGCTGGCCTCGGGCTGGGGCGAGGCCGGCACCCCGAACACCTCCGGGTCCGAGGTTCGGGCAGCGCGTCGGGAGCGTGTGGACGGGGCTGTCGCGGCGGCGCAGGTCTATGTCGAGGTGCAGCGCAGCGAGGCGTTCCAGGAGGTCCGCAGCCGATATCGACGGTTCGTGATTCCTGCGGTCATCGGGTTCTTCCTCTGGTACGTCGCCTACGTCGTCACAGCCACGGCCGCGCCCGGATTCATGGCCCGTCCCGTGTGGGGCGCGGTGAACGTGGCCCTCCTCGCAGGGCTGGGACAGTTCCTCAGCACCTTCCTGCTCACCTGGGCCTACTCGCGCCACGCACGACTGCACAGGGACCGCGCGGCGCTCGAACTGCGCTGGGACACCCAGGAACTGACGCGTGAGGCACGGGGCGGTGCGGCGTGACCGGCAACCATCAGATGCTGGCGTTGCTGCTGTTCAGCGTCTTCGTCGCCATCACACTG
Organism: Streptomyces sp. ID05-39B; assembly: GCF_033794725.1. Lineage (NCBI taxonomy): Bacteria > Bacillati > Actinomycetota > Actinomycetes > Kitasatosporales > Streptomycetaceae > Streptomyces > Streptomyces sp. ID05-39B. Next base: position 23,750 of record NZ_JARGEF010000007.1, read on the forward strand.
GGGATCACGACGTGGGTGAGCCGCAGCCGGCAGGGTTCGGCGGAGGAGTTCTACGTGGGAGGGCGGCTGTTCTCCCCCATGGAGAATGGTTTTGCCATCGCGGGCGACTACATGTCGGCCGCCTCCTTCCTGGGCATCTCGGGGCTCATCTCCCTCTTCGGCTACGACGGTCTGCTGTATTCGGTGGGCTTTCTCGTGGCCTGGCTCGTCGTCCTGTTCCTCGTGGCCGAACTGGTGCGCAACTGCGGGCGTTTCACGCTTGCCGACGTCATTGCCGCGCGGATGAACGAACGCCCCGTGAGGATCGCATCAGGGGCGGCCTCGGTCACCGTGTCCGTTCTCTATCTGGTGGCGCAGATGGTCGGTGCGGGCAGCCTTGTCGCCCTTCTGCTCGGCGACACCGGCGAGGCGGCCCAGGCATGGGCCGTCATCGGTGTCGGCGCCCTCATGGTGATCTATGTGTCGCTGGGGGGAATGCGGGCCACCACATGGATCCAGATCGTGAAGGCGGTCCTGCTGCTCGGTGGCACGATCGTGCTCACCGTGCTTGTCCTGGTGCGCTTCCACGGCGACTTCGACCGGCTGCTGCGCACCGCGGCAGAGCGCAGCGGGCACGGTGCCGCGTTCCTGGCGCCCGGCCTGAAGTACGGCGGGGACTGGATCGCCCGCTTCGACTTCATCAGCCTGGGGCTCGCGCTCGTGCTGGGTACGGCGGGTCTGCCGCACATCCTGGCCCGTTTCTACACCGTGCCGACGGCGCGGGCCGCCCGGCGTTCCGTCGTGTGGTCGGTCGGACTCATCGGGGGCTTCTACCTGATGACGATCGTCCTCGGCTTCGGTGCGGCGGCGATCGTCGGTCCGGACGCCGTACGCGGCTCCCACGCCTCGGGGAACACGGCGGTCCCACTCCTGGCCCTCGATCTGGGCGGCGGCGCCGGTTCCACCGGAGGGGCCGTGTTGTTCGCGGTGGTGGCGGCCGTCGCCTTCGCCACGATCCTCGCCGTGGTCGCGGGGATCACGCTCGCCTCCTCGGCGTCGGTCGCCCACGACCTGTACGCCTCGCTGCGACGCAGGCGCACCGCACCGCGCAGCGAGGTGACGGTCGCGCGGATCGCCGCCATCGGTATCGGCGTGGTCGCGATCGGCCTCGGCCTGCTGGCCCGTGATCTCAACGTCGCCTTCCTGGTGGGACTCGCCTTCGCCGTCGCCGCGTCGGCGAATCTGCCGGTCCTGCTGTACTCGCTGTTCTGGCGGGGCTTCACGACGCGGGGTGCCGTCTGGGCGGTCTACGGCGGACTGGTTCCGGCCCTGGTGCTCGTCGTGGTGTCGCCCGTCGTGTCGGGCAGCCCTCAGTCGATCTTTCCGGACGTCGACTTCCAGATCTTCCCGCTCCAGAACCCCGGACTGGTCTCGATTCCACTGGGTTTCCTCGCCGGCTGGCTCGGCACGGTCACCTCGGCGGAGGTCCCGGACGAGGCCAAACACGCGGAGACCGAGGTCCGGTCGCTGACGGGCGCGGGGGCCGTCTAGGACTTGTGCTTCGGGTCACGCCCGCCTCGCGGGCGACACCCGCGCCGACGGTCCGATGGGCCGCCGCCACGGCCCGTCCGCCCCCGCCGCAGCACGGTCGGATCCCTCAGCCGCGGGTCGCCCACACATAGCGGTGTTCCGGGCGGCCCGCGTCGCCGTACTTCAAGGTGAGCCGGGCCCTGCCCGTGCGCTCCAGGAGCTTCAGGTAGCGCTGGGCGGTCTGGCGGCTCACCCCGGTGCGTTCGGCGATCTCCTGGGCGGACAGCGGCCCTTCCGCGTTCATCAGGGACTGGCGCACGAGCTCCGCCGTAGTGGGGGAGTGGCCTTTGGGCAGCCCCGGCTCCGAGGGCGCGGACAGGGCGCCGAAAATGCGGTCGACGTCGGCCTGTTCGGCCTCGCCGCCGCCGTCGAGCGTACGACGCAGCTCCGCGTACGCCTCGAGTTTGCCGCGCAGGCCCGCGAAGTTGAACGGCTTGACCAGGTACTGCAGAGCGCCCTGCCGCATCGCTGCCTGCACCGTCGTGACGTCCCGCGCGGCAGTCACCATGATCACGTCGGCCTGGTGGCCACGTCTGCGCATCTCCTGCACGACCTCCAGACCCGTCTCGTCGGGGAGGTAGTGGTCGAGCAGGATCAGGTCGAGACGCGGCAGCAGTTCCACCTGGCGGAGCGCTTCGGCCGCACTGTGCGCCTCGCCGGCGACGTGGAAGCCCGGTACCTTCTCGACGTAGGCCGCGTTGACCCGCGCGACCCTGATGTCGTCGTCCACGACCAGGACCTCGATCATCGCGTCTCCTTCTCGGCGGTGCTCTGCGCGGGTGCGGCCAGGGCGGGCTCCAGTTCGGCCTCGGTCAGGGCCTCGGGCAGGACGACCGTGAACTCGGCGCCGCCTCCGTGAGCATCGCTCACCGAGGCCCTGCCGCCCTGCCGCTCAGCGAGCCTGCGCACCAGGGAGAGGCCGATGCCGCGTTTGCCGTGGGCCGGCGGCTTCTTCGTTGACCAGCCCTCGGTGAAGATCAACTCACGCTGTGCGGCCGGGACTCCCGGCCCCGTGTCCCGCACCCGCAGCACGGCGCTGCGGCCCTCGGTCCGCAACTCGACCTCCACGCGCGCGTGCGCGGTGCCGGCCACGGCGTCCAGCGCGTTGTCCACCAGATTGCCGACGACCGTCACCAGCCCGCGCGGGTCGACCAGCCGGTCGGGCAGCCGCGTACCGTCCGAGATCCCCAGGGCGACACCGCGCTCCGCGGCCACGGTCGCCTTGCCGACCAGCAGCGCGGCGAGCAGCGGATCCCCGATCTTCTCGGTCACCTGCTCCGCGGTGACCCGGTGGTCACCGACCACCTCGCCGACGAACTCCACGGCGTCGTCGTACATCTCCAGTTCGAGCAGCCCCAGGAGCGTGTGCATGCGGTTGGCGTGCTCGTGGTCCTGGGCGCGCAGGGCGTCGATCAGCCCGCGCGTGGAGTCGAGTTCCCGCCCCAGCTGCTCCAGTTCGGTGCGGTCGCGCAAGGTGGCCACGGCACCGCCGTCGTCGGTGGGCATCCGGTTGACGACCAGCACGCGGTGTCCGCGGACGGTGATCAGGTCCGTGCCGGTCACCCGGCCGGCCAGGACGTCGGACGTACGGCCCTCACCGAGCGCCTCGTCCGGTGACCGGCCCACCGCCTCGTCGCCGATGCCCAGGAGACGCTGTGCCTCGTCGTTGAGCAGGCGGACGTGGCCGGCCCGGTCCAGGGCGACGACGCCCTCCCGGATGCCGTGCAGCATCGCCTCGCGCTCCGAGAGCAGTGCCGAGATGTCGGAGAACGCCAGGTCACGGGTCTGTCGCTGGACCCGCCGGGAGATCAGCCAGGCGGCCAGCGCACCCACGGCGAGCGCGCCCCCTGCGTAGGCGAACAGTCCTGGGATGGCATGGATCAGCCGTGCGCGCACGCTGTCGTACTCGATGCCGACCGAGACAGCCCCGACGATCCTGTCGCCGCTGTCGCGCAGGGGTACCTTGCCGCGGGCCGAACGGCCCAGCGTGCCGTTGTCGATCTCCATGACGTCCCGGCCGGCCAAGGCCTCGCTGGGGTCCGTCGAGACGTGGCCGCCGACCTCCTGGGGTTCGGTGTGGGACCAGCGCGTGCCGCGAAGGTCCATCACCACCACGTACTCCGCCCCGCTCGCCCTGCGGATCCGCTCCGCCGCCTGCTGCACGGGCCCCTCGACCGAAGGCGGTGTGTGCTGGAGGTCCTCGGCGATCTGCGGTACGGCCGCGGTGGTCTGCGCGATGGCGAGCGCGCGGCGCATGGCCTGGTCGTCCAGCTGGTCGCTGAGGGGGGCCAGGAACAGGCCGGTCGCGAGCACGACGACTCCGGCGGCGATCGCCAGCTGCATGAGCAGGATCTGCGAGAACACGCGCCGGGGCATCCCGAGGCGCAGGCGACGGACGGGGGGAGTGGGGCTCATACCCCCGACGGTACGTGGGCGGGCCCGCAGAGCCGTAGTGGCGTGTCCCATGGATCTCTTGATCGCCTCAAGAGGAAACGGTTCGGTGATCGCCTCGGATGCCGTGGACCCCTCGGGCCTTCGGATCGACCTCGATCATCATCGCACCGGCCGATCAGCCGACCAGAGCCGCCGACCTGAGTGCGTGCACCGCCACCACGTCCATCCACGCGGGGGATCCGAGGACCGCAGCCCCGCAGCTCTCCGGGCGGGGCGGTGTCGACGCGGCCTGGGCCACGACCACCCGCCAGTGCCGACCGTCCACATGTGCGACGGTCACCTCCCACCGTGGCGCCTCCCCTCGCGTCAGGACGACGGTGAGCGCCTCGGCCCCGTACTCGCCGGTCGCCGTGCGCACGGCCAGCTCCGCCGCCTGTCCGGGCCGTTCCCACGCCGAGTTCCCGCGGCAGCCCTCCATGACGACACGACCCTCCTGGGCGCCGTGCAGCACCTCCTTGACGGCGTGGGCCTGGGCGCGGCCGTACGCATAGCCGTACGGCAGGACGAGCACGGTCGGCGAGAAGCGATGACCGCCCAGATGGGTGACCTCCCAGACCCCGTCGACGCCCGACGCGGAGAGTTCGGCGGCGAGGGGGCGGCCGAGAAGGGCACAGCAGCGGTCACGTTTGCCGTTGGTGCAGACGAGGGCGAGCGGGTCGCCCGTGTGGGGCGTGCCGTGAAAAGCCGTGTCGAAGGTGTGGTGGTCGCCCCGGCCGAGCGCGGCGAGGTCGATGTCCAGCAGCCGGCCCGGGTCATCGGTGGTGGCGCTGCGCAGCCACACCCTGCCGGGAACCGTGTGGGCCGCGTACACCTGGCGCCGGGGAGCAGTGCCGAGGTCGGCGTGCGGGCCGGGGCGCCGGATGAGCGCGACGCGCACACCGGTGCCCTGCGCGGCGGCATCGAGGGCGCGGCCCAGCACGGGGTCCAGGTGGCTCGACGTGAGCGCCTTGGCACCCCAGGGGCCGGGCTGCTCCAGCAGCAGCCAGGTCGTCGCCGTGGCCGCGGTCCCGGCCATGGGCTCGTCGAGGTCCCGCGAGACGGTCGTGCACGTACTCACAGAGGTGAGCCTAACCTGACTTGGCCGGCAGTGGCCTCCGGCAGGGCATGTGTCCCGAGGGACGGCCCGCGCACGTGCGCCGCCCAGAACGGGATGTAGTCGCCCGCCTCCAGGGTGAGCGGGTCGATCGTCTTGCGGCGGCGCGTGGGCATCCGGGCGCCGTTCCTGCAGGACGCCTTCTGGCCGGTCGGATCGGTCTCCGTCAGCACCCGGGGCGTCACGCCTGTTCAGCGTGGTGTCGTGGGTCTACTCCGGGAGCGGTCGGGGAGGCTTCGGCCCCACATAGAGGCCGCTCGGACGCATGCGCAGGGGGCGTTCGCCGTACTCCTCCAGGGCGTGCGCGATCCAGCCCGCCGTCCGGGCGACGGCGAAGACGGTCTCGCCCGCCGACGCCTCCATCCCGCAGGACGTGGTGAGGACGGCCAGAGCGAGGTCGACGTTGGCGTGCAGCGGGGTGTGCCGGGCGGCCGTGGCCACGATGTCGCGTGCGGCGGCCAGCGCGGGCGCCGCCTCGGGGATCTCCTCCAGCAGGGCGAAGAGGGCGCGCGCGCGAGGGTCCTCCTGCGCGTAGAGCCGGTGTCCCAGGCCGGGGATGCGGCGGCCGGCCCGCAACTCCTCCGCGATCACGGGGCCCGCGGAGCCCTGGTCGAGGACTTCGAGCACCAGCCGGTGTGCGAGTCCGCTCGCGGCGCCGTGCAGGGGGCCCTCGATCACTCCGAGACCGGCGGTGACGGCCGCGTAGGCGTGCGCGCGGGCGCTGGCCGCGACCCGCACCGCGAGCGTCGACGCGGCCAGGTCATGGTCGACGAGCAGGGCGAGCGCGGTGTCCAAGAGGTGCAGCGGCGCCTCCGCCGCGGGCTGCCGGCTGAGCCGTCCCCACAGCCGCTGGGCCAGGGAGCCGCCGTCCCGGTGGGTGGGCAGTTTCGCCGGCAGGGCGGCGACGAGGGTGGGGATGAGGGTGCGGGCGGCGCCGAGCACCGCGTCCTGGGAGAGGTCGAAGCGGAGCGGGTCGGCCACCGCGGCGGCGATCGCGGCGACGCGCAACCGGTCGGTGGGGCCGCTGTGCTCGGGCAGTGCGTCGACCGCGCGGCGGGCGGCCTCGACGGAGGCCCGGGGTGCGGCGAAGGCGGCGCCGGTCCGCATCCGGCCGGTCCACAGCCACTCGGCGACCTCTTCGTACGAGTGCCGGGCGGCGAGTTCGGTCGCGTCGACGCCTCGGTAGTAGTACCGGTCCTGGTCGATGAGCGTGAGACGGGTGCGTACGGACTGCTCGGCGCCCGTGCCCGGAGTCCCGTTGCTTTCCCGCCTGTTGCGCCGCGCGAGCGTCTCGACCTCCTGGGCGTCGAAGGTGCTGCCGCGGCCGCCTGGCACGCGCCGGCTGCCGAGCTGGCCGCGGCTGACGTACGCGTACACGGTTTCGGGCTTCACGCCGAGCAGCTCGGCGGCCTCCTTGGTGGTCAGCCGTCGTTCCGGGTGGCCGGAGCCGGGTTCGTGATCGTGCATGAGGGTCACCGTATCCACAGCAATCGTATATTGATTCAATCAATATTGACAGAGATCGAGTCAACCATGGACAGTCAAATCAAGTTCAAGGAGGAAACCATGTCCGTCAACAGGTCCGCAGCCACACTCGTCGAGGTACCGCGGGGACTTGCCGGTGTCGTCGTAGCCGACACCGAGGTCGGTGACGTCCGGGGACGCGAGGGCTTCTACCACTACCGCCAGTACTCGGCCGTCGACCTCGCCCACAGCCGTCCGTTCGAGGACGTCTGGCATCTGCTCGTCCACGGCGATCTGCCGGACGCCCCGCGCGCCGCCGCCTTCGCCGCGGAGACCGCGGCCCTTAGGAGGCTTCCCGACCAGGTGGCGGCCGCGCTGCCGGCCATAGCCGCGGCGGGCGCGCACACGGACCCGCTCGCCGGCCTGCGCACGGCCCTGTCGCTGCTGGGCGCCGGGAAGGGCTTCCGGCCGGTGTACGACATCGACGCCGACCGGCGACGGGAGGACACCCTCGCCGCGGCCGCCGCCGTACCGACCCTGCTCACCGCGCTGTACCGGCTGGGGAAGGGCCTCGGCCCCGTCGAGCCGCGTGAGGATCTCTCCTACGCTGCGAACTACCTGTACATGTTGACCGGTGCCGAGCCGGAGCCGGAGCGGGCGCGTGCCGTCGAGCAGTACTTGATCTCCACCATTGATCACGGCTTCAACGCGTCCACCTTCACCGCCCGGGTCGTCACCTCGACGGGCGCGGACGTGGCCGCGTGTCTGGTCGCCGCCGTCGGTGCGCTGTCTGGACCCCTGCATGGGGGTGCCCCCAGTCGTGCGCTGGACACCCTGGACGCGATCGGGACCCCGGACCGCATCGACCCGTGGATCCGTGAGCGGGTTCTGGCGGGCGATCGCATCATGGGGTTCGGTCACGCCGTCTACCGGACCGAGGACCCGCGCTCGCGCATGCTCCGCGAGATCGCCCAGCGCTTCGGCGGGCCACGCGTCGACTTCGCCGTGCAGGTCGAGCGGCAGGTCGAGGCGATCCTCGCCGAGTTGAAGCCGGGCAGGGAGCTGCACACCAACGTGGAGTTCTACGCGGGCGTCGTCATGGAACTGTGCGGGCTGCCCCGCGAGATGTTCACCCCCACCTTCGCGGCGGCCCGAGTCGTCGGCTGGAGCGCCAACATCCTGGAGCAGGCGCAGGACAAGAAGATCATCCGGCCTGCGGCGCGGTATGTGGGGCCTCGCGCGCCGGTCCCCGTGTCGGCGGCCTGAGCCGGAAGGCGACCGGTTTGCGGTGTCCGCCGCTGAAGGCGTCCGGAGAACGCGTGTGGCCTGGTGCCGTTCTGGCGCCAGGCCTCATCGGTGGTGATCGAGCAGGGACGGGGTGCCGGGCTGCTCGCCGGGTGACCGCCGGCTCGCTCAACGGTTGTGCGCGGCCGGGGTGGTGGGCGACGGGACGGGTCTTCGGATGGACCGTGCTCGTGCGATGGGTCAGGCGTCGGGAATGTCCGCCTTGGCGCGGATCAGTGTCTCCCTGCTCACGATGACGATGCGTTCGTAGTCGGCGCGTGCGGCGTCCGCGGGCAGTTCACCGTCCAGCGCCTCGGTGGCCTCGGTGCCGATGACGGCGAAGTTGCCGTCACTGAGTTCGAACACGTCCGGGCAGTTGGCTCCCGAGTTACTGCCTCGGGCGCTCGGAGGCACACCGATGCGGCGCACGATCTTCAAGAGTGGTACCGGTCCTTCAGAAGGGTCTGGGCAGAGTGCAGAGCAAAAAGTACCGGGACCGGTGGGGTTGTTGGGGTCGCATCGCCGAAGTTGTGCGGATGATGCCCGGGAGTTGACCTGACCGGCGGTGCGGTCCGCGCTCACTCGGCCGGCGGATGACCCACCACCCACCATTCGTCCGTGTCGGCCTCGTCCAGATCCTTGACGAGACCGTCCACCATGTGTCCGATCCGGGCCTCGTCGGAGGACTGTTTGAGAGTGGCGCGCTGACTCTGGGACGCCTCCCAGTACTCCCGGAACAGCGGGCTCTGGAAGAACTCGCGCAGATACGTGTACAGCTCCTCCCGGTCCACGATGCCCGCGCGGTAGAGGTGATACAGGTGGGCGTACCACGCGTTGGCATACAGGAACTGGCGGCGCTTCTCCGCCGGGATGCTCTTGTCGTAGGTGTCGATCACCGCGGCGAGGGACGGGTCGTCGATCGCCCTGGCCAGCAGTTCCCAGTGCATGCGCTGCTGATGTGCCAGAGCCTTGCGGCGGAACGCCAGTTCCTCGAGTTCCAGTCGGCGCTCGTCCAGGCGGGCCGTCTCGAGATACCGGTGCCGGGCTGCCAGCACCGCTGTGCCGGCGGTGAGCAGCAGGCCGAGCGTGGCGGATGCCAGCTTCCCCGCAGCGTGCTTTCGTGTGGCCATGTCAACCCCCGAATCAGGCGACCGCCAGCCGGTCGTCGGTTGCGGGTCGGCTGACGGGGACCGGCGAGCGGTGGGCGGCGCTTGCCGTCTCCCAGGGTGCCGAGCGGCTCTGATCGGCGGGGGAGGCGGAGAGGAGGCGCACGGAGGGAAGTGAGGGTCGCACACCACAGCGCCTTGCCCAACGTCTGCCCCGCCAGCGCTGCTAACAATCGTTCACTTCGCGGTGATTCTTCCGGCTCGTATCCTGACTGCGCATTCAATCCTCGACCGTGCGCCGGGCCGCGAGCCGGTGCACGCGTAGGTGTCAGAGAGGTCGCACGTTGACGCAGCGCAGCACTCCGCAGCAGATCCCGGTCGTCGTACTCGCCGGATTCCTGGGTTCCGGCAAGACGACGCTGCTCAACCACCTCCTCCGCCGCAGCGGAGGCAGCCGTATCGGCGCGATCGTGAACGACTTCGGCTCCATCGAGATCGACGCCATGGCCGTGGCGGGCGCGCTCGGCGACTCCACGGTCTCCCTCGGCAACGGCTGCCTGTGCTGCGCCGTCGACGCCAGTGAGCTGGACGTCTACCTCGAACGCCTCGCGCGCGCCTCCGCCCGCATCGACGTGATCGTCATCGAGGCCAGCGGGCTCGCGGAGCCGGGGGAACTCGTCCGGATGATCCTCGCGAGCGAGCATCCGGGAATCGTGTACGGCGGCCTCGTCGAGGTCGTCGACGCCGCCGAGTTCGAGGAGACCCGCGCCAGGCACCCCGAGATCGACCGGCACCTCGCTCTCGCCGACCTCGTCGTGGTGAACAAACTGGACCGGACGACCGACCCCGACCGTGTCCTCGGCCTCGTGCGCTCGCTCACCGACCGGGCAGCCGTCGTACCGGCCACCTACGGCCGTGTCGATCCCGAGTTGCTCTTCGAGTGCCGACCGAACGAGGAGCGCGTCGGCCAGCTCTCCTTCGACGACCTGCACCGGCAGGACGGCAACGCCGGACACGACGGGCATGACGCTCACGGCGATCACATTGATCACGTTGATCATCTGCACTTGGCCTACGACAGCCTGTCCTTCGTCTCCGAAGTCCCGCTGGACCCGCGCCGGTTGATGCCGTTCCTCGACAGCCGGCCCGAGGGGCTCTACCGCATCAAGGGGTACGTCGACTTCGGGCCGCACGACCCCGCCAACCGGTACCGCGTGCACGCCGTCGGGCGCTTCCTGCGCTTCTACCCCGAGCCCTGGGGCCCCGCCGAGGAACGCCCCACCCAGCTCGTCCTGATCGGCTCCGGCATCGACAGCGCGGCCCTCGCCAAGGAACTGGAGGCCTGTGAGAACGACGCCCCGCACGCCGACGAGCGCGGCATGTGGGGCGTCCTTCGCTACGTACAGGATCCCGAGGAGCAGACCGGCGAAGAGGCCGTCGAGGGCATGGACGAGGCCGCCGACGCCGTCGAGAGGCCCTAGACCGGGCCGGCCACCACCGACACCGTCTTCCCCAGCGACATGCCCGAGCCGTCCCTGCGCGGGTCGATCTCCGGCAGGTCGACCGGGGTGCCGTTCTTCTGCGCGGCCCGCGCCGGGACGGGCCCCGCCCAGGCCAGTGACAGGCAGTCCTCGCCCTTCAGGAACCGCTGGCAGCGCACGCCGCCGGTGGCACGCCCCTTGCGTGGGTACTGGTCGAACGGGGTCAGCTTGGCGGTCGTCTGGACGGAGTCGTCCAGGGTGCCGCGCGAGCCCGCGACCGTGAACACCACTGCGTCCGCAGCCGGATCCACCGCGGTGAAGGAGATCACCTTCGCGCCGTCGGTGAGCTTGATGCCCGTCATACCGCCGGCAGGGCGGCCCTGCGGGCGGACGTGCGCCGCCTGGAAGCGCAGCAACTGGGCGTCGTCCGTGATGAAGACCAGGTCTTCGTCGCCCGTGCGCAGTTCGACCGCGCCGACGATCCGGTCGCCCTCCTTCAGGGTGATGACCTCCAGCTCGTCCTTGTTGGTCGGATAGTCGGGCACCACCCGCTTGACGACACCCTGTTCGGTGCCGAGCGCGATGCCCGGGGAGGACTCGTCGAGCGTGGTCAGGCAGACCACCGTCTCGTCGCCCTCCACGGGGACGAACTCCGTCAGCGGGGCGCCGCCCGAGAGGTTCGGTGCCGACGCCGTGTCCGGCAGCTGTGGCAGGTCGACGACGTTGATCCGCAGCAGCCGGCCCGTCGAGGTGACCGCGCCGATCTCCCCGCGCGCGGTGGCGGGCACCGCCGACACGATCACGTCGTGCTTGGTCCGCCGGGCGTCCGCGTCCTCCGCGAAGGGCTCGGCGTTCGCCGTACGGGCCACCAGCCCCGTGGAGGAGAGCAGCACCCGGCACGGGGCGTCGGCGACCTGGAGCGGCACGGTGGCGGCAGGCGTGCCCGCCGACTCCATCAGGACCGTACGACGCTCGGTGCCGAACTTCTTCGCGACCGCGGCCAGTTCCGCCGAGACCAGCTTGCGCAGCTCCGCGTCCGACTCCAGGATCCGGGTCAGCTCGGCGATCTCCTCGGTGAGCTTCTCCTGCTCCGCCTCCAGCTCGATGCGGTCGAACCTGGTCAGCCGGCGCAGCGGCGTGTCGAGGATGTACTGGGTCTGGATTTCCGACAGGGAGAAGCGCTCGATCAGGCGCTCCTTGGCCTGCGCGCTGTTGTCGCTGGAGCGGATCAGGCGGATGACCTCGTCGATGTCGACGAGCGCCGTGAGCAGGCCCTCCACCAGGTGCAGGCGGTCGAGGCGCTTGGTCCGGCGGAATTCGCTGCGCCGCCGGACGACCTCGAAGCGGTGGTCGAGGTAGACCTCGAGCAGCTCCTTGAGGCCCAGCGTGAGGGGCTGGCCGTCGACCAGCGCCACGTTGTTGATCCCGAAGGACTCCTCCATGGGTGTCAGCTTGTACAGCTGCTCCAGGACGGCCTCCGGCACGAAGCCGTTCTTGATCTCGATGACCAGGCGCAGTCCGTGCGCGCGGTCGGTGAGGTCCTTGACGTCGGCGATGCCCTGGATCCGCTTCGAGCCGACCAGATCCTTGATCTTGGCGATGACCTTCTCGGGGCCGACGGCGAAGGGCAGTTCGGTGACGACGAGGCCCTTGCGGCGGGCCGTCACGGTCTCCACCGACACCGTGGCGCGGATCTTGAAGGTGCCGCGGCCCGTCTCGTAGGCGTCCCTGATCCCGGAGAGACCGACGATCCGGCCGCCGGTGGGCAGATCGGGGCCGGGGACGTGCTTCATCAGCGTGTCCAGATCCGCGTTCGGAAAGCGGATCAGGTGGCGGGCGGCCGAGATGACCTCGCCCAGGTTGTGCGGCGGCATGTTCGTGGCCATGCCGACCGCGATGCCCGAGGATCCGTTGACCAGGAGGTTCGGGAAGGCGGCGGGCAGCGCCACCGGCTCCCGCTCCTGGCCGTCGTAGTTCGGGGTGAAGTCGACCGTGTCCTCGTCGATGGACTCGGTCATGAGGCTCGTCGCCGCGGTCTGACGGCACTCCGTGTACCGCATGGCGGCCGGCGGGTCGTCGTTGCCCAGCGAGCCGAAGTTGCCGTGGCCGTCGACCAGGGGCACCCGCATGGAGAACGGCTGGGCCATGCGGACCAGGGCGTCGTAGATCGACGCGTCGCCGTGCGGGTGCAGCTTGCCCATGACCTCGCCGACGACACGCGCGCACTTCACGTATGAGCGGTCGGGGCGCAGGCCCATCTCGTTCATCTGGTAGACGATGCGGCGGTGGACGGGCTTGAGGCCGTCGCGGGCGTCCGGCAGGGCGCGGGAGTAGATGACCGAGTACGCGTACTCGAGGAAGGAGCCCTGCATCTCGTCGACGACGTCGATGTCGAGGATCCGCTCCTCGTACGAGTCGTCGGGCGGCGGGGTCTTCGTGCTGCGGCGGGCCATCGCTGCCGGCTCCTCCTGTTTCCTGGTCGCTCGCCTGCGGGGCGCTCACGTCGGTGTCGACGCGCGCCCTTCGGCTCACTCTTGCTGAGGCGTGTGACGGGATCTACGCGGACCATTGTGGACCGTGGCACTGACAGCGCGTCCCATGGCCCGGGCGTCGGCGACCGGACCGGCCGGAGCGGCACCTCGTTCACGGCTGTCCGCAGGCTACGCGATCTCGCTCTCGGCGTACGCCGCCCGGGAACTTCACCGCGGCTCCGCACGCTTGCATACAGTGGCAGGACCGGCAGGAAAACCGCGGTTTCGACGACCGCGTCCGCGATCGGAAGGACGTACATGCCCATGGGTCACACGGCCACAGCCCAGGCAGGCTCCGGAGGCCTGACAGCGAGCGAGCACCGCCTGGCCAACGGCCTGCGCGTGGTGCTCTCCGAGGACCACCTGACCCCCGTCGCGGCGGTGTGTCTCTGGTACGACGTCGGCTCGCGCCACGAAGTCAAGGGCCGTACCGGCCTTGCTCACCTCTTCGAGCACCTGATGTTCCAGGGCTCCGCCCAGGTCAAGGGCAACGGCCACTTCGAGCTGGTCCAGGGCGCAGGAGGCTCGCTCAACGGCACGACGAGCTTCGAGCGCACCAACTACTTCGAGACCATGCCCACCCACCAGCTGGAGCTCGCCCTCTGGCTGGAGGCCGACCGTATGGGCTCCCTGCTCGCCGCACTGGACGACGAGTCGATGGAGAACCAGCGCGACGTCGTCAAGAACGAACGCCGCCAGCGCTACGACAACGTCCCCTACGGCACGGCGTTCGAGAAGCTGACCGCTCTCGCCTACCCGCAGGGCCACCCCTACCACCACACGCCGATCGGCTCGATGGCCGACCTGGACGCGGCGACCCTGGAAGACGCGCGCGCGTTCTTCCGCACGTACTACGCGCCCAACAACGCCGTCCTGTCGGTCGTCGGAGACATCGACCCGGAGCAGACGCTCGCCTGGATCGAGAAGTACTTCGGCTCCATCCCCACCCACGACGGCAAGCCCGAGCCCCGTGACGGCTCCCTGCCCGACGTCATGGGCGAGCAGCTGCGCGAGGTCGTCGAGGAGGAGGTCCCGGCCCGCGCGCTGATGGCCGCCTACCGGCTGCCGCAGGACGGCACACGCGCGTGCGACGCGGCCGACCTGGCGCTCACCGTGCTCGGCGGCGGCGAGTCCTCCCGCCTCTACAACCGCCTGGTCCGCCGCGACCGTACGGCTGTGGCGGCCGGCTTCGGCCTGCTGCGCCTGGCCGGCGCGCCCTCCCTGGGCTGGCTGGACGTCAAGACGTCCGGCGATGTCGAGGTGCCCGTCATCGAGACGGCCATCGACGAGGAGCTGGCCCGGTTCGCCGAGGAAGGCCCCACGGACGAGGAGATGGAGCGCGCTCAGGCCCAGTTGGAGCGCGAGTGGCTCGACCGCCTGGGTACGGTCGCCGGCCGCGCCGACGAACTGTGCCGGTACGCGGTGCTGTTCGGTGACCCGCAACTCGCCCTGACCGCCGTCCAGCGTGTGCTGGAGATCACGGCGGAGGAGGTCCGGGAGGCCGCCGAGGCCCGCCTGCGCCCCGACAACCGCGCCGTACTGGTCTACGAGCCCACCGAGCCCGCCGCGAACACCGCCGACGAGGACGAGAACGAGGAGGCGGCCCAGTGACCGAGCTCGCCGCGATGGACTTCCACCCCCAGCCCCGGGCGGGCGAGGCCAGGCCCTGGGCGTTCCCGGCCCCCGAGCGCGGGACGCTCGACAACGGCCTGACCGTCCTGCACTGCCACCGCCCCGGCCAGCAGGTCGTCGCCGTCGAGGTCATCCTCGACGCGCCCCTGGACGCCGAGCCGGCCGGCCTCGACGGCGTGGCCACGCTCATGGCGCGAGCCTTCTCCGAGGGCACCGACAAGCACTCCGCCGAGGACTTCGCCGCCGAGCTGGAGCGCTGCGGCGCCACCCTCGACGCGCACGCCGACCACCCCGGCGTCCGGCTCAGCCTGGAGGTTCCGGTCTCCCGCCTGGCCAAGGGCCTCGGTCTGGTCGCCGACGCCCTGCGGGCCCCCGCGTTCGCCGACAGCGAGATCGAGAGGCTCGTCCGCAACCGCCTGGACGAGATCCCGCACGAGCTGGCCAACCCGTCCCGGCGTGCCGCCAAGGAGCTCTCCAAGGAGCTGTTCCCGGCGACCGCGCGCATGTCGCGTCCGCGGCAGGGCACCGCGGACACCGTGGAGAAGATCGACTCCGCCGCCGTACGCGCCTTCTACGAGAGGCACGTCCGGCCCGCCACGGCCACCGCCGTGGTCGTCGGCGACCTCACAGGAGTCGACCTCGACGCGCTCCTCGGCGACACCCTGGGCGCCTGGACGGGCTCCGCGGGCCAGCCGCGTCCGGTACCGCCGGTGACCGCCGACGACACCGGACGGGTCGTCATCGTGGACCGCCCAGGCGCCGTCCAGACGCAGTTGCTGATCGGTCGCATCGGCGCCGACCGGCACGCACGCGTGTGGCCCGCGCAGGTCCTCGGCACCTACTGCCTCGGCGGCACGCTCACCTCCCGGCTGGACCGCGTCCTGCGCGAGGAGAAGGGCTACACCTACGGCGTGCGCGCCTTCGGGCAGGTCCTCAGGTCCGCGCCGGACGGCTCGGGCGCCGCGATGCTCGCCATCAGCGGTTCCATCGACACCCCGAACACCGGTCCCGCGCTGGAGGACCTGTGGAAGGTGCTGCGCACCCTCGCCGAGGGGGGCCTGACCGACGCCGAACGTGACGTCGCCGTGCAGAACCTCGTCGGGGTTGCGCCCCTGAAGTACGAGACGGCCGCCGCCGTGGCGGGCACCCTGGCCGACCAGGTGGAGCAGCACCTGCCCGACGACTACCAGGCGACGCTGTACCAGCAGCTCGCCGCGACCGGCACCGTGGAGGCCACGGCGGCGGTGGTGAACGCCTTCCCGGTGGATCGCCTGGTGACGGTCCTCGTCGGCGACGCAGCCGCGATCAAGGCGCCGGTCGAGGCCCTCGGTATCGGTGAGGTGAAGGTCGTCTCCGCGGAGTAGGGCGGCGGAACGGATCGCGAAGCGGTTCGCGCGTGGCAGCGCGGAGCGGAAGCTCCGAGCGGACGGAGCAGTGGGCACGCTGAACGGACCGCGGAGCAGGACCGCGGCGCCGCGCGTGTGAAGGGGCCCTGGTGGACGGATGTGTCACCAGGGCCCCTTGATGTCCGAATTGAGGGAAGGTTGCCTGTCTGCCCTGTGGCATGCGCTACAAAAGTCGCGTTCTGTTTGGGGATTGACGGCCGCCGCGTCTAGTTTCAACCGGGCTGTTCGTCAGGCAGTGCGCCGCAACCGCGGCACCGGACAGTCATCGCCGAGTCCCCGCATGGCGCGAGCCAGGGGAGCCGGGGACCCAACTAGGCAGTCCCTGGGGTGAATCGGACGCCCGCGCGTTTCGCGAGGGGGTCCGTAGGAGACCTTCCTGCTCCGAACCCGTCAGCTAACCCGGTAGGCGAGAGGGAAGGAAAGGACCGCTCAACTACATGGCGTCCACTTGCGCCACCGGGAAGCACCGTCGTCCCAGCCGGATGAAGCGTACGACCGCCCGCGCGGCGGGCATCGCGGCGCTCACCACCACCGGTGTCATCGGCACCGTCGCCTCCAGCCCCGCCCTCGCCGCGGAGAACCCCGTCGAGCAGACCGGCCTCATCCCGGTCGTCTCCATCGGCGACACGGTCGCCGAGCAGATCGACGACCAGGCCGACGCTCAGAAGCGGGCCGCCGAGCAGGAGGCCGAGCGCAAGAAGGCCGCCGCCCGGGCCGCGGCCAAGGCCGAGGCGGAGCGCGAGGCCAGGGTGCGCGCGGCGCGCGCGGCCGAGCGCGAGCGCCTCAACACCTTCGTGTCGCCGATCAGCGGCTCCTACGTCTCCACCGGCTACGGGTCCGGCGGCTCCCTGTGGTCCTCCGGCAGCCACACCGGCATCGACTTCCACGCCGCCAGCGGCACCCCCGTGCACGCGGTGGGCCTCGGCACCGTCGTCGAGGCAGGCTGGGGCGGCGCCTACGGCAACCAGGTCGTGATCCGGATGAACGACGGCACGTACACGCAGTACGGCCACCTGTCGTCCATCGCCGTCTCGGTGGGCCAGAAGGTCGCTCCGGGCCAGCAGATCGCCCTGTCCGGCGCCAGCGGCAACGTCACCGGCGCGCATCTGCACTTCGAGGCCCGCACCAGCGCGGAGTACGGCTCGGACATCGATCCGGCCGCCTACCTCCGCACGCACGGCGTGCACATCTGACGACGTACGGCGACAGATCGTACGGCCCCGGCCCTCTTGGCCGGGGCTTTCGTCGTTTCAGGGACCGTGCTGTCCAAAAAATATCCATGGATTTCGACCCGCCATCGGAAATCCCCGCTGATTGCAATAGAGTCACGGAACACACGTCAATCGTCGACGTTTCACGGGGATTAAGGCGGAGGTCGGTCATGCGTATTCCGGCGCACTCGGTGTGCACGGCCATCCGGGACGACATCGTCGCGGGTGTCTACGAGCGCGGCAGCCGCCTCACCGAGGAACTCCTCGCGCGCCGCTACGGCGTTTCGCGTGTCCCCGTCCGGGAGGCCCTGCGCACGCTGGAGGCCGAGGGCTTCGTCGTCACCCGGCGGCACGCGGGCGCGTGCGTGGCCGAACCGACCGAGCAGGAGGCCGCCGACCTGCTGGAGATGCGGATGCTGCTGGAGCCGCTCGGCGCCGCCCGAGCGGCCCAGCGCCGCACCGAGGCGCATCTCAAGGTGCTCCGCGGCCTCGTCAGGCTGGGCCAGGAGCGCGCCAGGCGGGGCAACAGCGAGGATCTGCGCTCCCTGGGGGGCTGGTTCCACGAGACCCTCGCCCAGGCCTCCGGCAGCCACGCCCTGACCTCGACGCTCACCCAGCTGCGCCACAAGATCTCCTGGATGTACGCGGTGGAGGCGCCCGCCAGTCCCGTGGAGTCCTGGGCGGAGCACGGCGCGATCGTGGATGCGGTGGCGCGCGGCGACGCGGAGCGCGCGCGGGCGGTCACGGCGCTGCACACCGAGCGCGCGACCTCCGCACACCGGCTGCGCTTTTCCGGCGGCGACCGCCAGGACCGTGTGAGGACTTCGCAACACGTCGTAAACATGTCCGGCCTCCGGCATTAACAAGAGGGCCGTATACAAAGAAGTGAATTCGGCGGAGAGGTATTTTCGCTGCTCTTTTTCCGGCGTGCCCCGTATTTCGGTGGCGCGCTCTTCCTGTGCCCGCGGACTATTTCCGGCACGCCCCCGGCAATTCCGTCCGGGTCGGAGAACAGCGGAGCCGCGCCACCCGGATCGGGTGACGCGGCTCTCGGCCGCTGAGTGCGGCAACCGGCTCAGACGGTCTCGGGGAGCTCCTCGAGACCCTCGGCGACCAGCTTGGCCAGCCGGTCGAGGGCGATGTCCGCACCCTCGGCCTCGGAGGTGAGGACGATCTCCTCGCCGCCCTGGGCGCCCAGGCCGAGGACGGCCAGCATGGAGGCCGCGTTGACGGGGTTGCCGCCCGCCTTGGCGATCGTCACCGGGACGCCTGCGGCCGTGGCGGCTCGGACGAAGATGGAAGCGGGGCGGGCGTGAAGGCCCTCGGCCCAGCCGACGTTGACGCGGCGCTCAGCCATGTGATGCTGCCCTTCAGTGTCTCAGGTTGTCTAGACCAGTGTTCCACACATCATGCGTGTGAGGACGGTCCGTGTGTCCCGTCCCGGTGCGGTCGTCGGATCGCGGCCTCGATCCGACCTCCGTCCCCCACAGACTGCCTCGCGCCGTAGTCATACGCGAGCCGTACTCTGGGGCCCATGCAGAGCGCGCCGGACCGCCACGAGTATCCCGCCCACTGGGAAGCCGACGTGGTGCTGCGCGACGGCGGCACCGCGCGCATCCGCCCCATCACCGTCGATGACGCCGAGCGCCTGGTCAGCTTCTACGAGCAGGTGTCGGACGAGTCGAAGTACTACCGCTTCTTCGCGCCCTATCCGCGACTGTCCGCGAAGGACGTCCACCGCTTCACGCACCACGACTTTGTGGACCGGGTGGGACTCGCGGCCACGGTCGGCGGCGAGTTCATCGCCACCGTACGCTACGACCGCATCGGGGCCGACGGGATGGCCGCCACCGCCCCCGCCGACGAGGCCGAGGTCGCCTTCCTCGTGCAGGACGCCCACCAGGGACGGGGCGTCGCCTCCGCCCTTCTCGAACACATCGCGGCCGTCGCGCGCGAGCGGGACATCCGACGGTTCGCCGCCGAGGTGCTCCCCGCGAACAACAAGATGATCAAGGTGTTCACCGACGCCGGCTACACCCAGAAGCGCAGCTTCGAGGACGGCGTCGTCCGCCTGGAGTTCGACCTCGAACCCACCGAACGCTCCCTGGCCGTGCAGCGCGCGCGCGAACAGCGAGCCGAGGCCCACTCCGTGCGGCGGTTGCTGGTGCCCGGCTCGATCGCCGTCATCGGCACCGGCCGCACCCCCGGCGGCGTCGGCCGCAGTGTCCTCGGCAACCTGCGGGAGGCCGGCTTCACCGGAGCCCTCTACGCGGTGAACAAGGCGTTCCCCGAGGACCTCAAGGAACTCGACGGCGTACCCGCCCACCGCTCGGTGCGCGACATCGACGGACACGTCGACCTCGCCGTCGTCGCCGTCCCGGCCGACCACGTGCCGCAAGTCGTCACCGAGTGCGGCGAGCACGGCGTGCAGGGACTCGTCGTCCTCGCCGCCGGATACGCCGAGAGCGGCCCCGACGGACGCGAGCGCCAGCGCGAACTCGTGCGGCACGCGCGCGCGTACGGGATGCGGATCATCGGCCCCAACGCCTTCGGGATCATCAACACCTCCCCACAGGTACGGCTGAACGCGTCGCTGGCCCCGCAGATGCCGCGGCCCGGCCGGATCGGCCTGTTCGCCCAGTCCGGTGCGATCGGCGTCGCCCTGCTGTCCCGGCTGCACCGGCGCGGCGGCGGCGTCACCGGCGTCACCGGCGTGTCGACGTTCGTCTCCTCCGGCAACCGAGCCGACGTGTCCGGCAACGACGTCCTGCAGTACTGGTACGACGACCCCGACACCGACGTCGCCCTGATGTACCTGGAGTCCATCGGCAACCCGCGCAAGTTCACCCGTCTCGCACGGCGCACGGCGGCGGCCAAGCCGCTGGTGGTGGTCCAGGGCGCAGGCTCCGCCCCCCAGGGCCATGCCGTCCGGGCCACCCGGCTGCCCCATGCCACGGTGTCCGTCCTGCTGCGGCAGGCCGGCGTGATCCGCGTGGACACCATCACCGAGCTGGTCGACGCGGGCCTGCTGCTGGCACGCCAGCCGCTGCCGCGAGGCCCGCGCGTGGGCATCCTCGGCAACTCCGAGTCGCTGGGGCTGCTGACGTACGACGCGTGCCTCTCCGAAGGACTGCGTCCGCAGCCGCCGCTGGACCTCACCACCGAGGCGTCGGCCCAGGACTTCCACGCCGCCCTGGCGCACGCCCTGGCCGACGAGGCGTGCGACGCGGTCGTGGTGACGGCGATCCCGGCGATCGGCGAGGCGTCCCCCGGCGACGCGGAACTGGCGCAGGCGCTGCGCTCGGCGGCGGCCGCAGGCCCCGCCAAGCCGGTGCTCGTGGTGCACGTGGAGCTGGGCGGTCTCGCGGCGGCCCTGTCCGCCGCGACGAGCACCGCCCCACGCGCGCGTACGGCGCCGCCCGACACGGCAGCGGCCGAGGCGGGGACGACCCGGACCGGGACGACGACGCCCGGGACGACCGAGTCCGGCACGCCCCCCGCCCCCACCGCGGAGGCGGCATCCCCCGAGGACCTGGAGGGCGCCCACCTCATCCCCGCCTACCCCGCCGCGGAGCGCGCGGTCCGCGCCCTCGCCGAGGCCGTGAAGTACGCGCAGTGGCGGCGCGAGGCGGCCGACCCCGGCAAGGTGCCCGAGCACGAGGACATCGACGAGAAGGGTGCCGCCGCGCTCATCGGCAGGCTGCTCGCGCGCGGGCAGGGCCTCACCCTCGGCACCGACGAGACCTTCGAACTGCTCGGCCGGTACGGCATCCCCGTCCGCCGGTCCCTCCCCGCGCACACCCCGGACGAGGCCGTACGGGCCGCCGCCGCCCTCGGCTACCCTGTCGCCCTCAAGGCCACCGCCCCCCACCTGCGCCACCGTGCCGACCTGGGCGGCGTCCGCCTCGACCTCGCCGACGAGGAGCAACTGCGCCGGGCGTACTCCGAGTTGACCGAACTGTTCGGCGCCCCGCAGGAGCTGCGCCCGGTGGTGCAGGCGATGGCCCCGCGCGGGGTGGACACCGTCGTCCGGGCGGTCATCGACCCGGCGGCCGGAGCCGTACTGTCGTTCGGGCTCGCCGGCGCCGCCTCGCAGCTGCTCGGTGACATGGCGCACCGCCTGATCCCGGTCACCGACAGGGACGCCGGCTCCCTGGTCCGGTCGATCCGGACGGCACCCCTCCTGTTCGGCTGGCGCGGTTCGACGCCCGTGGACACCCCCGCCCTGGAGGAACTGCTGCTCAGGGTGTCCCGCCTGGTCGACGACCACCCGGAGGTCGTCGCGGTCACCCTGGAGCCGGTCGTCGTCGCCCCGCACGGCCTGAGCGTTCTCGGCGCCTCGGTCCGCCTCGCGCCCCCGCCCGCCCGGGACGACCTCGGCCCACGGACGCTTCCCGCCTACTGAAGGAGCCGTCACCGGTCCCTCGCAGTCAGTGGGTCCCCGTAGGATGGAGGGCATGGCCAAGACCAGTACGACGACCCAGGGGCTGCGTGCGGCGATCGAGCGCAGCGGCTACTACCCGGCCCTCGTGGCCGAGGCGGTGGAGGCCGCCGTCGGCGGCGAGCCCGTCCGGTCGTACCTGGTCCACCAGGAGACCACGTTCGACCAGAACGAAGTGCGCCGGCACGTGACCGTGCTGGTTCTCACCGGCAACCGCTTCATCGTCAGCCACACCGACGAGCAGGCCGCCGACACCACCTCCCCGACGCCGTACGCCACGACGTCCACCGAGTCCGTCAAGCTCAGCCGGATCTCCTCGGTGGTCCTCAGCCGCGTGGTCGCCAACCCGGAGTCGTACACGCCGGGCAGCCTGCCGCGCGAGGTCGTGCTGACGATCGGCTGGGGCGCGGTCTCCCGCATCGACCTGGAGCCCGCCGCCTGCGGCGACCCCAACTGCGACGCCGATCACGGTTACACAGGCAGCTCGACGGCCGACGACCTCAGCCTGCGCGTCAGCGAGGCCGGGGACGGCCCGGACACGGTGCGCCAGACCCTCGCCTTCGCCCAGTCGCTCTCCGAGGCGACCGCGGATCTGACCGCGTAATGGCCCAGCCCGCCGTCTGGGACGACCCGGAACCCCTCGCCGTCTCCTCCGCACCCGTCCCCGAGTACGGCTCCGGCTCGCTCGCCGACCTGCTGCCCACGCTCGCCGCCGGCATGGGCGTCGAGGACATGACCGCGGCGATCCCTGAACTGACCCCGGCCGACCGCAACTGCGTCTTCCTGATCGACGGCCTCGGCTGGGAGCAGATCAAGGCCCACCGCGACGAGGCGCCCTACCTGCACAGCCTCCTCGGCAGTTCCCGCGGCGGCACCGGGCGCCCGCTCACCGCCGGCTACCCGGCGACCACCGCGACCTCGCTCGCCTCCGTCGGCACCGGGCTGCCGCCCGGCGCGCACGGCCTGCCCGGCTACACGGTGCGCGATCCGGCCACCGGCGAGCTGATGAACCAGCTCCGCTGGCAGCCGTGGACCTCCCCGCAGGCCTGGCAGCCCTACCCCACCGTGTTCCAGCTGGCCGACGCGGCCGGGGTGCACGCCGCGCAGGTGTCCTCGCCCCACTTCCAGAACACCCCGCTCACCAAGGTCGCGCTCAGCGGCGGCACGTTCCACGGGCGCCTCACCGGCGAGGAGCGCATGGACTTCGCGGCCGAGCAGCTCGCGGCCGGCGACCGCTCCCTGGTCTACACCTACTACGCCGAACTCGACGGCGCCGGACACCGCTACGGCGTCTCCTCCGACCCCTGGCGCGGCCAGCTCATGTACGTCGACCGGCTCGTCCAGCGCCTCGCCGAGCAGCTCCCGCCGCGCAGCGCGCTCTATGTCACCGCCGACCACGGCATGGTCGACGTGCCCTTCGACGAGGACCATCGTTTCGACTTCGACGCGGACTGGGAGCTGCGTGCCGGCGTCGCCCTGCTGGGCGGAGAGGGCCGAGCCCGTCACGTCTACGCCGTACCGGGTGCCCAGGACGACGTCCTGACCTGCTGGCGGGAGGTTCTCGGCGAGCAGTTCTGGGTGGCCTCGCGGGACGAGGCGATCGCCGCCGGCTGGTTCGGCCCGCACATCGACGAGCGCGTGTACGGCCGCCTCGGCGACGTGATCGCGGCCGCCCGGGACGACGTCCTGCTCATCGCCTCGGAGCGCGAGCCGAAGGAGTCGGCCATGGTCGGCAACCACGGCTCCATGACCCCGGCCGAACAGCTCGTCCCGCTGCTCGAAGTACGCTCCTGAAGTCCGTCGCCCCGCCCATGCCACCCCGCCCCCACCGAAAGGTGCTCGACTTCCCATGCCCGAGCTGGTGTTCTTCTCCGGAACCATGGACTGCGGGAAGTCCACGCTGGCTCTCCAGATAGAGCACAACCGCTCCGCGCGCGGACTCCAGGGCATCATCTTCACGCGCGACGACCGCGCGGGTGAGGGCAAGCTGTCCTCCCGCCTCGGCCTGGTGACCGACGCGGTGGAGGTCGAGGACGGCCAGGACCTGTACGGCTACCTCGTCGACCACCTCTCGCAGGGCGGCCGTGCGGACTACGTGATCGCGGACGAGGCGCAGTTCCTCGCGGAGGAGCAGATCGACCAGCTCGCGCGCGTGGTCGACGACCTAGAGATCGACGTCTACGCCTTCGGGATCACGACCGACTTCCGCTCCAAGCTGTTCCCCGGCTCCCAGCGGCTCGTGGAGCTGGCCGACCGCGTGGAGGTCCTCCAGGTCGAGGCCCTGTGCTGGTGCGGCGCCCGCGCCACGCACAACGCGCGCACGGTCGGGGGAGTGATGGTCGTCGAGGGCGCCCAGGTCGTCATCGGCGACGTCGACCAGGCGGACACGGTCGGCTACGAGGTCCTGTGCCGACGCCACCATCGGCGCCGCATGACGGCCGCGTCGGCCCACGCGGCGGTCCTGTCCCCGGACGTACTGCCGGTCAACTCCGGCTGACCCGGCGACCGCGACGCTCACCGCGCGGACGGCCGTCGTGCCGCCCTCGCGTCCGGCACGACGGCCCGGATCCCGCTGTCAGAAGGCCCCGCCACGGCTGCCGCTCCGTCTGCTGCTCCGGCGCGGGGGCGCCTCCTACGGCTTACGGGCCAGTCCGGCGGTGATGAGATGCTCCCAGACGGTGAGCTCCCCTTCACCGCCCCCGTTCCACGGGCTGTTCACCACTTCCGGACGCCACCGGGGCGCGGGAACCATTCCAGGGGCGAGGATCTCCAGACCCTCCAAAAGGGATTCGATCTCCTGATCGGTGCGCCACCGGCCACGGCCGAACGTCTGCTGGAGGACCCGCTCGGCCTCCGCCGTCTCGGGGTTGTTGCCGGAACGGAAGTGGCTGACGAAGAAGTAGCTGCCGGAAGGCACCTGGTCGCGCCAGTAGCGGACGATCCCGGCCGGGTCCTCCTCGTCGTTGACGTGGTGAAGGATGGCGCTGAACATCACGGCGACGGGCCGGTCGAAGTCGATCAGCTCCAGGGTCTCCGGGTGCCTGCGTATGGCCTCGGGGTCGCGTACGTCCGCCGGGACCACCCGGGTCCGCTCGTTCTGCTCCAGCAGGGCACGCCCGTGGACCAGTACCTGGGGGTCGATGTCGACGTACACGACCCGGGACTCCGGAGCGTGCCGCTGTGCGACCTGGTGGACGTTGTCCGCGGTGGGAAGGCCACTGCCGAGGTCGATGAACTGCCGTACGCCGGTGGTCGTCGCGATCTCCCGGACCGCGCGGGTCAGAGCCGCGCGGTTGGCGAAGGCGATCGCCAGCGAACCGGGAAGATCCCGCTTGAACACGTCGCCGACCTGTCGGTCCACGGCGTAGTTGTCCTTACCGCCGAGCAGATAGTCGTAGACGCGGGCGATGCTCGGCCGGGTGGGGTCGATCGGGGAGCCGTCATCCGTCATGCCGGCCATCTTCTCGCGCGATCCCGGCTGCCGACCACCGTTTCGGAAGCGTTCACGGCGCAGGCGCACCGCAGTTCACGGACCGTCAGGCGAACAGGCAGGGCTCTTTCCGTGCTGTCGGCGGGGCAGGGTGAGAGGTCGGTCGACCTCCGCGTAGCTCATGAACCAGTGGGTGTCGAAATAGTGGGCCATCGTGAACGGGTGGTCCGGTCCGGTGAGGACGCGGCAGACGAACTCGGCGGTCTGGCAGTCGCAGGGGATGTCCTCGCCGTCGAAGGACTGGATCACGACGGGCCAACGGTCGGGGTCGTCGCCTTCGGTCCGGAGCCTTCGGGGAGACCGGAACAGGCCCGTCCCCGTGCGGGACTCCCCGCCTCCGCCTCCGCCTCCGCCTCCACTCCGCGCCGGCAGCGACATGTGCGCGTCAGGTCAGCGCGGTACCTGGATCAGGGCGAAGCGGGCTCCCTCGGGGTCGGCGACCGTCGCCACGCGCCCGTGCGCGCTGTCATGGGCAGGCGCGAGAACCTGTCCGCCCAGGCCGACGACCCGCGCGACCGCCTCGTCCGTGTCGCCCACCTCGAAGTACGTCATCCAGTGCGGTCCCCGGTCGCGAGGCAGCGTGTTGCCCAGTCCGTGGACTCCGGCGACCGGGCGGTCCGCGAGGTGCAGGGTGACGTAGTCGAAGTCCTCGGACCCCGCCGTCTCCCGGCGGTAGCCGAACACCGTCTCGTAGAACTTGACGACGCCCGCCGATTCGAAGGTCAGCAGCTCGTTCCAGGCGGGGGTGCCGTGCACGCCGGTGATGTCCGTGCCGAGGTGGTCCGCCGCCTGCCAGATGCCGAAGACCGCGCCGGCCGGGTCGGAACCGATGGCCAGGCGTCCGGCCTCGCCGGCGTCCAGAGGACCGACGCCGATCGTGCCGCCGCTCAGGCGCACCGTTTCCGCAGTGGTGTCGGCGTCGTCGGAGGCGAGGTAGGGCGTCCAGGCCAGGGGGAGATGGCGGTCCGGGGGAAGCCGGCCGATGCCGGCCACCTCACGGCCGTCGAGCAGGGCCTGTGCGTACGGGCCGAGTTGCTGCGGACCGGGTCGGAACTCCCAGCCGAACAACTCGCCGTAGAACTCCTGCGTGGCCGTCAATCCATGCACCATCAGGCTCACCCAGCAGGGTGTGCCGGGCGCGTACCGAGTGTGCGCTTCGCCGTTCAGGCCGGCCGGCCCACGTGCCTCGGGCATCGTCACTCTCTCCTCGGCCACTCGCGGTGGCCGCGTCGCTTCCGCACTCCGGCCCCCGGGCCGATGCTCGCACCACCCACGGTGCCGCGCGCTCCGGGCGCGCCGCCGCACCGTGGCGGGCATGTCGGGAGGATGCCCGGTGTGCGGTTCCTCATCCGTTTTTGTGCGATTGCCGAAGGATGTTGATCGGCTGCACTGCATGTGCCCGATCCCATACGCGTGGTGATCGAGCCTGTCCGGCCGAGCAGAGTAGCCGGACCTGGACGGTGGGGCCACCCCGTGCGCGAGGATGGGGCCATGAACGTCATCATCTCCGCATCCGAACTCGCGAGCGCCCTGGCGGGGGAGAACCCGCCGGTCGTGCTGGACGTCCGCTGGCAGCTGAGCGTGGCGAAGGCGGCCGGCGAGCCGCCGTTCGACGGCCGCGCCGCCTACGCGTCAGGTCATGTACCGGGCGCCGTGTACGTCGACCTGGACCGGGAACTGGCCGGGACGTCCGGTGCGGGCGGCCGTCACCCGCTGCCGGACCTGGCGGAGTTCGGCGCCGCGATGCGCCGGGTGGGCGTGTCGGCCGCGCGGCCGGTCGTCGTGTACGACGGCGGACAGGGCTGGGCGGCGGCCCGCGCGTGGTGGCTGCTGCACTGGACGGGTCACCCGGATGTGCGGGTCCTCGACGGCGGGTTGACGGCTTGGCGGGGGGACCTGTCGGCCGACGTACCGGTGCCCGCGGAGGGCGACTTCGAGCCGCGCCCCGGGACGGCGGGGCTGCTCGACGCGGACGCGGCGGCGGCGCTGGCACGCTCCGGCGTGCTCTTCGACGCGCGCGCGGGCGAGCGGTACCGCGGCGAGGTGGAGCCCATCGACCGCGTCGGCGGGCACATTCCCGGCGCGGTGTCGGCGCCGACGACGGACAACGTCGGTGCGGACGGCCGCTTCCTGCCCGTCGAGGACCTGAGGGACCGCTTCAAGTCGCTGGGGGCGTCGGACGGCACTGAGGTGGGCGTGTACTGCGGCTCCGGCGTCTCCGGCGCACATGAGGTGCTGGCACTCGCGGTGGCGGGGATCCCGGCGGCCCTGTACGTCGGTTCGTGGTCGGAGTGGTCCTCGGATCCGTCCCGTCCGGTCGCCGTGGGGCCGGACCCCCGGTAGCCCTGTCGCGCTGAAGCACGGCAACTGGGTCGCGCGGAACACGGCAACTCTGTCGCGCAGGACACGAAAAAGGGGCCGCACCGAACGGGTGCGGCCCCTTCGCACGTATGAAGGTGTATGCGAACGGACTTAGGCGAACCGGCGGACGGCGAGGCCGGGTTGCCGTACGGCGGCCCGCTCCCGTCACTCCTGTTTCTTGCGCCGCGTGCCGAACACGATCTCGTCCCAGCTGGGCACCGCGGCACGGCGCCCGGGCCGGACGCCGTCGGCCTCGGCCTGGCGGTCGGTGGAGCCGATGAGACGGTCGCGGTGGCTGCCCACCGAGCGGGGCATGAGGACGTCCGCGTAGGCGGAACCGGCGGACGCGGCGGGCGCCGGGGGCTCCTCGGCAGCCTGCTCCTCCGCGGGCTCCTCCGGTTCCTCGGAGGGGATCTCCGGGACGACCATGTCGCCCCGGAAACTCGGCACCGCCTCCAGCAGGCTGGTGAGCGAGTCCCGCTCCCGCTCGCCGGTGCTCTCCTCGGTCGGTTCGGAGGGCGGTGCGGGCGGACTCTGCCGGTCGAGCGCACGGTCCATCGTGCGGTCGCGGGGCAGCCGGGCGATGCGCGGGACGAACGGGAAGCTGGGTTCCGGCGCGGCGAGGTCGTCGGACTCGCCGATCAGCGAGCGCGCCTCGTCGTCGACGGCCTGGACGAGCCGCCGGGGCGGGTCGTACGTCCAGCTCGCCGAATGCGGTTCACCCGCGACCCGGTAGACGAGCAGGACCTCCCAGGTGCCGTCGTCGCGGCGCCAGGAGTCCCACTGGACGGTGTCCTTCTCGGCACCGCGCAGGGTCAGCCGCTCCTGCACGGACTCGCCGAGCTGCGGCCCGGCGTTCTCCCCCGGGCGGCGGACCGGAGTCTTGCGGGCCCGCTCGGCCATGAACGCGCGCTCGGCCAGCACGGGGCCTTCGAAGCGGCGTACGCGGTCGACGGGGATCCCTGCCATCTGGGCGACTTCTTCCGCGGTCGCACCGGCACGTATGCGCGCCTGGATGTCGCGGGGGCGGAGATGGCTCTCCACCTCGATCTCGATCTGGCCGAGGCGGGGACGGTCGCCGCGGACCGCGGCGCGCAGACGCTCGTCGATCGGAAGCGTGTACTCCGTGCTGTCCGCAGCCTTCAGCACCAGCCGTGTGCCGTCATTCGAGACGGCCACGACACGCAGTTCGGGCATGGGGACCTCCCGGGTGGTGCCTGCCGACGTCACGTGCGTCGCTGCTTCCGCTAGTCGAGTGTGGCCTGCCCGGGTGCAGCCTGCCACAACCTTGCCGAGTTGCCCGGCGTGTCGCACGTGGGTCCTTGATCGCCGTTATGGCACGGTTATCAATTCGCCACGCTAAGTGACCAACTCCGTAACCCTGTGCAACCGGCCCCCTCCTGGCAGTCCGTCAAGGCTCCGGACGTCCTGGTGGGAGACCGGACCCAGGGCTCGCAACAGTACTCCATTCGGGCCACCTGCGTGGATTGGCTCGCCGCCCAACTTCTGGCGCGGGGTGCGACTTGACGATTTGGCAAGCGCTTTCCGCGATCTTGGACGTGGCGTACTTCACGTAATCACCGGAAGCGGAACCTTCGATTTCGTTCGTGCGTGCCTTACTCGTGCGGTCGGTTGATCGAGCAGGACGACGGAGGCGGCAGGACATCACCGGAGCCCGCTGAGAGTCGACCGCGAGCCGGGAACAGGACCGCAGGTGGCTTCCCCGCCGACTGGGGCCGCTACTGCCCCAGAACCCTCCGCAGGTAGTCGTTCTGGAAGCGCCGGTCAGGATCCAGTCGATCCCGCAACGCCGTGAACTCGCCGAAACGCGGGTAGATCCCCGCTAGGTACTCCGCGTCCCGCGTGTGGATCTTGCCCCAGTGCGGCCGGCCCTCGTGGGCGGTGAGGATGCGCTCGGCGGCGGTGAAATAGCCCTGGTACGGCGAACCCTTGACCATATGGACGGCGATGTACGCGCTGTCACGGCCGGATGCGGTGGACAGGGTGATGTCGTCGGCCGGCGCCGTGCGCACCTCCACGGGGAAGCTGATGCGCAGGGGAGAGCGCTCGATCATGGCCTTCAGTTCGCGCAGTGTCTCCGTCACCGCCTCGCGCGGTACGGCGTACTCCATCTCCACGAACCGGACCCGGCGGGGTGATGTGAAGACCTTGTAGGGGATGTCCGTGTAGCTGCGCGCGGACAACGCCTTGCTGGACACCTGGGCGATGGCGGGGATCGTGGCGGGCACCGCCCGTCCGACCCACTGGGCCGCCTGGAAGACGCCGTTGGAGAGCAGTTCGTCCTCGAACCAGCCGGCCAGTTGCCCCATCGGCCTGCGCGGGCCCGCACTGCGGTTGTTGCGCTTGGTGTTGGTGCTGCCCGTGTGCGGGAACCAGTAGAACTCGAAGTGCTCGTTCTCGGCCCACAGCTCGTCGAAGTCGGCGAGGACCTTGTCGAGCGGCATCGGTTCCTCGCGAGCGGTGAGCAGGAAGAGCGGCTCCACGGCGAAGGTGATCGCGGTGATGACACCGAGGGCGCCCAGACCGATCCGGGCCGCCGCGAAGACCTCCGGGTTCTCCTTCTCCGAGCAGTTCAGCACCGAGCCGTCCGCGGTGACCAGCTCCAGGCCCTTGATCTGCGCGGCGATGGAGGCCGACTCGCGGCCGGTGCCGTGGGTGCCCGTACTGACGGCCCCGGAGACGGTCTGCTCCATGATGTCGCCCATGTTGGTGAGAGACAGCCCCTCGCGTGCCAGGGCCACGTTGAGTCTCTTGAGCGGAGTTCCCGCCTCGACCGTGACGGTCAAGGCCTCGCGATCAATGTTGCGGATTCCGGTCAACAGTTGAGGACGTATCAACAAGCCGTCCGTCGCGGCTATCGACGTGAAGGAATGGCCCGTGCCGACCGCCTTGACCGTCAGCCCGTCCTCGGCCGCCCGGCGCACGGCCGCGGCCAGCTCGTCGACGGAGGCGGGCGTGACCTCCCGCGCGGGGCGGGAGGCGACATTGCCGCCCCAGTTACGCCACGTGCCGCTCTTCCCGCTCGCTGTGCTGCTCAACGGTGCCTCCACGACCCGGCGCCGGCCTGCTGAGCCGGCGGTACCCGAGGAAACCGACCGCGACCGCGACGGCCCCGGACACCGCCGGAACCCCGTACCCTGCCCGCGCGCCCGCCGAGTCGATGACCCAGCCGGCGATCGAGGAGCCCAGCGCCACCCCGACCGCGAGCCCGGTACTCACCCAGGTCATGCCCTCGGTCAGCTGCGCGCGTGGTACGTGCTCTTCGATGAGGGACATCGTCGTGATCATCGTGGGAGCGATGGCGAGACCCGCGACGAAGAGCGCCACGGCCAGAAACGGCAAGTTTCCGACCAGTAGGAGGGGGATCATACTCACGCCCATCATGAACACGCCCAGCAACCAGCGTCGCTCGGGGCTTCCTTGGGGGCGCAGCAGTCCGAAGACCAGACCCGCCACACAGGAACCGGCCGCGTACAGGGCCAGGACCACACTCGCCGCGGCCTTGTGTCCCTGCTCGTCGGCGAAGGCGACGGTGACCACGTCGACCGCCCCGAAGATCGTCCCCGTCGCCACGAACGTCGCCACCAGCACCTGCAGGCCGGGCGAGCGCATCGCCGTACGGCCGCCCTTGTGTTCCTGCGGGTGGGGCTCGGGCTCGGTGGCCCGCTGTGCGGTCAGCCAGAAGACGCCGACGGCGAGGAAGCAGGCCGCCAGCAGCGGACCGGCCTCCGGGAACCAGGCCGTGGACAGACCGATGGAGATGATCGGGCCGAAGATGAAGCAGACCTCGTCCACCACGGACTCGAAGGAGTACGCGGTGTGCAGCTGCGGGGTCCCCCGGTACACGGCCGCCCAGCGGGCCCGGATCATCGCGCCGAGAGAGGGCACGGAACCGATGGCGGCGGCGCACACGAACAGCACCCAGTCCGGCCACTCGAAGTGCGCGGACAGCAGCAGCCCCGCCGACGCGACGAGGGCGACCAGCGTGGCCGGCCGCAGCACCCTGCGCTGCCCGTGCCGGTCCACCATGCGCGAGATCTGCGGCCCGATGGCCGCCGCCGACAGCGCGATGGTCGCCGAGAGGGCGCCCGCGAGGCCGTAGCGGCCGGTGAGCTGGGAGACCATCGTGACCACGCCGATGCCCATCATCGACAGCGGCATGCGGCCGAGGAACCCCGCGGCGGAGAAACGCCTGGAGCCCGGGGCGGCGAACAGGGCGCGGTAGGGGCTGGGCACGGAAGTCTCCGTCGGGTCCGGTCACGCGTGCGTGGCGGCTCGGCACTGCGTGATGAAGAGGTGGCTCTGCGGGGGCGCGGTAGGTCATGCAACGAGTGCTGCCGGGCCGGTAAGGCGCGTCTGCAGCTGATACAGCTTACGAGTTAGGCGACCCTAACGCACTCCTCGTGCGCCCCTCCGGGCGGGAGCCGCACCGGCACGCCACCCGGCGTTTCCGGGCCGTCGGTGACGGGTGGCAGGATCGAGACATGCCAGACGCGCTCGATGTCACCCCCTACGACGCCCTGCTCCTGCTCTCCTTCGGCGGACCGGAAGGCCCGGACGACGTGGTCCCGTTCCTGGAGAACGTGACACGCGGGCGCGGCATCCCCAAGGAACGCCTCAAGGAAGTCGGGCAGCACTACTTCCTGTTCGGCGGGGTCAGCCCCATCAACGACCAGAACCGCGCCCTGCTGGACGCCCTGCGCAAGGACTTCGCGGACCACGGGCTCGACCTGCCGGTCTACTGGGGCAACCGCAACTGGGCCCCGTACCTGACGGACACCCTGCGCGAGATGGTCGCCGACGGCCGCCGGCGCGTCCTCGTCCTCGCCACCAGCGCCTACGCCTCGTACTCGGGATGCCGCCAGTACCGCGAGAACCTCGCCGACGCACTGGCCGCCCTGGAGGCCGAGGGACTGGAACCGCCGAAGATCGACAAGCTGCGGCACTACTTCAACCACCCCGGCTTCGTGGAGCCCATGATCGACGGTGTGCTCCGCTCTCTCGCCGATCTTCCCGAGGACGTCCGGGACCTAGCCCACATCGCCTTCACCACCCACTCCATCCCGACGGCGGCCGCCGACACCTCCGGCCCCGTCGACGACCACGGGGACGGCGGCGCGTACGTCGCGCAGCACCTGGACGTGGCCCGGCTCGTCGCCGACGCCGTCCGCGAGCGCACCGGCGTCGACCACCCCTGGCAGCTCGTCTACCAGTCCCGCTCCGGTGCCCCCCACATCCCGTGGCTGGAGCCCGACATCTGCGACCACCTGGAGGAGCGGCACGCCGCCGGGGCACCGGCCGTGGTGATGGCACCCATCGGCTTCGTCTCCGACCACATGGAGGTCCTCTACGACCTCGACACGGAGGCCACGGCCAAGGCCGGGGAACTGGGCCTGCCGGTGCGCCGCTCGGCCACCGTCGGCGCCGACCCGCGCTTCGCCGCCGCGATCCGCGAACTGGTCCTGGAGCGCGCCGCAGCCGAGAGCGGCCGGGCCGTCACCCCGTGCGCCCTGGGCGCCCTCGGCGCGAGCCACGACCTCTGCCCCGTCGGCTGCTGTCCGTCGCGGGCCCCCAAGCCCGCCGCCGCGGGCGCCGACAGCCCGTACGCATGAGGAGCGCCGTGACCGACCCCCTGCACACCGCACTGCTCGAACTGGCCGGGGAAGCCGCCCGCCGGGCCGGCGACCTGCTGCGGGACGGCCGCCCGGCCGACCTAGCGGTCGCCGCCACCAAGTCGAGCCCCATCGACGTCGTCACCGAGATGGACATCGCGGCCGAGAAGCTGATCACCGGCCTGATCTCCGAGCACCGCCCCGATGACGGCTTCCTCGGCGAGGAGGGCGCCGCCCGCGAGGGCAGCAGCGGCATCCGCTGGGTGATCGACCCTCTCGACGGCACCGTGAACTACCTCTACGGGCTGCCCACCTGGGCCGTCTCCATCGCCGCGGAGCAGGACGGCGAGACCGTCGCAGGGGTCGTGGCGATCCCGATGCGCGGTGAGACGTACCGCGCGGTGCGCGGCGGCGGCGCTTGGGCGACCGGGGCCTGGGAGGGCGAGCGCAGCATCGCCTGCCGGGCGGCGGCACCGCTGGAGCAGGCACTGGTCTCCACCGGCTTCAACTACGTCACCGCGGTCCGCGCCCACCAGGCCGACGTCGCCCAGCGACTGATCCCGCTGCTGCGCGACATCCGGCGCAGCGGCTCGGCGGCCGTCGACCTGTGCGACGTGGCCGTCGGCCGCCTCGACGGGTACTACGAGCGGGGTCTGCATCCCTGGGACCTCGCGGCGGGCGACCTGATCGCCCGGGAGGCGGGCGCCATGACCGGTGGACGCCCCGGAGAGGGGCCCTCACGCGAGCTGGCGATCGCCGGTACCCCCGGCGTCTTCGAGCCCCTCCAGCGGCTCCTGGAGGACTTCGGCGCCTGGCACGACTGAGCGCACGACACCGTGTCCTACCGGGCTCGTGGCCAGGCGTGCGGCGCGGACACACGAAGGGGCCCCGGCGCTGGATTCGCCGGGGCCCCTCCGTCGTGCGGGTGACCTGTTCAGGCCGTCGTCACACCGACCTGCACGCCGTGCTCGGCGGCGAGACGGCGCAGGTCGTCGAGCTCGCCCTGCTCGACCTCCACAAGGAAGTCGTCGCCCTCGTTGCGAGCCCGCGTCAGGTCGGACTCGGTCGCCCTTATGCGCTGCAGAAGTCCTGCGGTGAATGCGTCCATGCTGCGCCCCCTCGTCCTGGGTCGTGGGTCTGTGGCACGGGGGTGTGCCGGTTGGGAAGGGGCGATCACGTCTCCGTAGGTGCCCAGCGCTGCCCAGCCGGGCGGCGACGGTGCCGGACACCCACGCCCACTCTGCGGCAAGCGGATCGCGGCGTGCCGCATGGTGCTACGGCACATGCAGAGCGTGATCGCGGGGTGTAAAGCCGTCCTCCCCCCGCTCCCTTCCGCAGAAACCTCAACCCGACGAGAAAATCTGGCATTCCCAGGCTTCACACCCGTGCTTCATGGCCCTCCCACCCGTCTTACCGCCGACTTATGGCCGAAAAGGGCAGGATGGAGGACCACACTCACCAAGCCCCCGCCTGCGTGCGCCCACAGCGCGCTACGCGGGTGGACACAGGAAGGACAAGCGACGTGCGCGTACTCGTCGTCGAGGACGAGCAACTGCTCGCCGATGCGGTGGCCACCGGACTGCGCCGGGAGGCCATGGCCGTCGACGTCGTGTACGACGGCGCGGCCGCCCTGGAGCGCATCGGCGTCAACGACTACGACGTGGTCGTCCTCGACCGTGACCTCCCGCTCGTGCACGGCGACGACGTCTGCCGAAAGATCGTCGAGCTGGGTATGCCCACCCGCGTGCTGATGCTCACGGCGTCCGGTGACGTCAGCGACCGCGTCGAGGGCCTGGAGATCGGCGCCGACGACTATCTCCCCAAGCCCTTCGCCTTCAGCGAGCTGATCGCACGCGTGCGAGCCCTCGGCCGGCGTACCAGCCTGCCGCTGCCCCCCGTCCTGGAGCGCGCCGGCATCAAGCTCGACCCGAACCGCCGCGAGGTCTTCCGTGACGGCAAAGAGGTGCAGCTCGCCCCGAAGGAGTTCGCCGTCCTGGAGGTGCTGATGCGCAGTGAGGGCGCCGTCGTCTCCGCGGAGCAGCTCCTGGAGAAGGCCTGGGACGAGAACACCGACCCGTTCACCAACGTCGTGCGCGTGACCGTCATGACCCTGCGCCGCAAGCTCGGCGAACCGCCGGTGATCGTCACCGTCCCCGGTTCCGGCTACCGGATCTGAACCCATGGCCACCACTCCGGCGCCTCCCCAGGCGCCCCCCAAGCCCACCTGGGACCCCCGGAGGCCGCAGGCCCCGTTCCCCTGGCTGCGTCCCACCATCCGGATACGGCTCACGCTGCTGTACGGCGGAATGTTCCTGATCGCCGGCATCCTGCTGCTGTCGATCATCTACCTGCTGGCGGCGAACGCGCTGAACGTCGGCAGTGAACTGCCCTTCAAGATCCTCACCGGGCAGGTCGCCAGCGACATCTGCAACTTCCCCAACGAGCCGACCGCCAGCGAGCTCAACCGGGCGATGAACGAGTGCGCCAACCAGCAGCGCCAGCACGCCCTGGACGACCTGCTCAGCCGCTCCCTGCTGGCCCTTCTCGGACTCGCCGTGATCGCGTTCGCGTTCGGTTACGCCATGGCCGGCCGGGTGCTGGCCCCGCTCGGCCGGATCCTGCGCACCGCGCGTTCCGTGGCGGGCTCGGACCTGTCCCGCCGTATCGAACTGGACGGGCCGGACGACGAGCTGAAGGAACTGGCCGACACCTTCGACGACATGCTGGAGCGGCTGCAGCGCGCGTTCACCGCCCAGCAGCGCTTCGTCGGCAACGCCTCCCACGAGCTGAGAACGCCGCTGGCCATCAACCGCACGCTCCTCGAGGTGCACCTCTCCGACCCGAACGCGCCGGTGGAGCTCCAGCAGCTCGGCAAGACGCTGCTGGCCACCAATGAGCGCAGCGAGCAGCTCGTGGAGGGCCTGCTGCTCCTCGCCCGCAGTGACAACCAGATCGTCGAGCGCAAGCCGGTCGACCTCGCGGAGGTCGCCGGGCAGGCCATCGACCAGGTGCACGGCGAGGCGGAGGCGAAGGGTGTGAAGATCCGCGGGAAGCGGGATTCCGCGGTCGTACAGGGCAATGGCGTCCTGCTGGAGCGGATCGCGCTTAACCTGGTGCAGAACGCCGTGCGCTACAACGTCCCGGAGGACGGCTGGGTCGAGGTGACCACTGAGGTTCTGCACGGCCAGGCGGTCCTCGTCGTGTCCAATACGGGCCCGGTGGTACCCGCGTACGAGGTCGACAATCTTTTCGAGCCCTTCCGGCGGTTGCGCACGGAGCGTACGGGCAGTGACAAGGGCGTCGGGCTCGGCCTGTCGATCGCGCGCTCCGTGGCACGGGCGCACGGCGGCCATATCGCGGCTCAGCCGCGCGAGGGAGGAGGGCTCGTGATGCGAGTCAGCCTGCCGCTCTGAGATCATGCCGCGACACACATGGGCTTGTTCGCTTTAAGCGGAATTTTTAGGGCCTTGATCGGGCTTTCCCGTGTGTGATCGATCACAAGGGCGAATTTCCGGCCATCTACTCTCCGTGATCATGAATGCTGTCGGAAAGCCCGGAAACTCCGGGTTTTCCGGGGTCCTGATCACGGGAAGTACACGGTGAGGCGCTT
Organism: Streptomyces sp. ID05-39B; assembly: GCF_033794725.1. Classification (NCBI taxonomy): domain Bacteria; kingdom Bacillati; phylum Actinomycetota; class Actinomycetes; order Kitasatosporales; family Streptomycetaceae; genus Streptomyces; species Streptomyces sp. ID05-39B. Next base: position 60,516 of record NZ_JARGEF010000007.1, read on the forward strand.
TTGAACTGCGGCATTAGGACCGTGTACGGTCCCGATCGCCATCCAAGCCGATCACTCTTGAGGAGTCCGGTTGGGTGTCGATTGAGTAACAGACCTTGATGTGAGGCAAAATCTCCGCCTCGAGGCGGGCACAAGTCCGGCCTCTCACGCGTTACGTGCGCTGGAGACACCGCAGATACCCAGAGGGGGAGAGGCGAAATGGCAACCGACTACGACACCCCACGCAAGACCGACGACGACGTTGACTCCGACAGCCTTGAAGAACTGAAGGCCCGGCGGAACGACAAGTCCGCCTCCGCAGTCGATGTCGACGAGTTCGAGGCCGCAGAAGGCCTGGAGCTGCCCGGCGCAGACCTCTCCAATGAGGAGCTGGCTGTCCGGGTTCTGCCCAAGCAGCAGGACGAGTTCACTTGTATGAGCTGCTTCCTGGTGCACCACCGCAGCCAGCTGGCCCGCGAGAAGAACGGCCAGCCGATCTGCCGCGACTGCGACTGAGGGAGGGTCGGCCGTGACTGGCTCGACCCCTCCTCGGAAGCGCCGCTTCCTCCTGTCGGGAGCGGACAAGGGGCCGTCCGACGGCCCTCACGGCGTGCGTGACGACGAGCGAGGCTCATCCGGCAAGGGAGTTGTCCCTGCGGGATCGGCCTCGCTCGAAGCGGCGGGCGACCGGGGTGACCTCCCGGCTCCGGGCGCCGCGCCCGTCGCCAGGCGACGGGCCGCGGTGATCCGCCACAAGGCGGCGGACCTGGCCAGGGAAGGCGCCCGCAGGGGCGGCAGCCGCGCCAGGGCGGGCCTCGCCCACCTCGCCGACCGAATCATCGAGATGGCCCCGCGGATCCCCGTACGGGATCTTCGTACGCTCCGCAGACAGTTCCCCGGACTCGGGCCGGAGCAGCTCGCCGACAAGCTCGTGGCGGGCGCGGCGAAGGCCACGTCCACCGTGGGAGCGGGCATCGGCGCGGCGGCCATGCTGCCCGTACCGCCGGCGATGCCGGCCGAGATCGCCGCGGAGATCAGCGGCGTGGCGGCGATCGAACTGAAACTGATCGCCGAACTGCACGAGGTCTACGGCGTACGCCCCGCCGGCAACCTCGTCGAACGCAGCACTGCCTACCTGCGCTCATGGTCGGGCGAACGCGGCGTGGACGTACTCAAACCCGCCTCGTTCAACTCCGCGCTCGGCGGCCAGATGAAGCGCGAGCTGCGGCAGCAGATCATGAAGCGCATGGTCCGCGACCTGCCGAACCTCATGCCCTTCCTGGTGGGGGCGGCCGTGGGTGCGCTCATGAACCGCCGGGACACCAGGAAACTGGCCGTCAAGGTCCGGGCGGACCTGCGCAGGATGCAGGTGCCGTGGGACGCGCTGCCCGAGCTGCCGCCCCTGGAGAAGCCGGAGCACCCGCTCCCCCTGCGGGACGATCCCCGGGAACTCGGGGGCTGAGGGAAGTCTTCGCGCGGCGGAGAAGCCTTTTCCTGCGCCGCAGTGGCCCGCCCGGCACGTCCCGCCAGACCTGCCTACGCGGCGCTCTCTCGCGCCGCTCGCAGCGCCTCGGCCAGCCGCTGCGGTTCACGAGTGGACAGGTACAGGTAGGGCGTCGGGTCGGACGGGTCGGTGACCTCCACACGCAGCGCGGTGGGGATGTACGCGCGCAGGAGCAGGAACGCCCGGGTGTCCGCCTTGTACGTACGCCAGGCCTGCGCTTCCTCAGCGTCCAGCACCTCCGCCTCACCCAGTGCCGCAACCGGGATCTTCGCCTCTCCCGCGATCAGGGAGTCGCCGACCACGCGGATGCGCATCGAGCCGTAGGAACTGGCCGCGACGGCCGCCACGGCGGTGCCGCCGACCAGGCCGCCGAGCAACGGCAGGGTGCCGAACGGCAGCAGGATCAGGGCGAAGGCGACGCCCACGAGGAACGAGATGAACCACCAGGAGCGGGGAGCGGTGAGGCGTTCGTCGTAGGGGGTGGCGGAGAGCTGCATGCACCCAAGCTTGGCACGGTGGCCGGACCGTGCCCGGATCAGGGTGGCCCGCGGACAGCGCTGCCGGTCGGGGTGCGGGTGGGCGACTGGCGGGCGGGTAAGGTCTGCGGCTGTGAGTGGTACTTCCGCAGCTCTTCAACCTCCGGCCGGCGCCGTGAAACCGGTCCGGCACCCCGATGCGCCCGCGCCCGGCGAGCTTCTCGGCGCGCACTACGAACACTGTTTCGGGTGTGGCGGCGGGCAGTCGCACGGGCTGCACCTGGAGGCGCGGGCCGGCGAGGGTGTAACCGTCACCGCGGAGTTCACCGTGCAGGCCGCACATCAGGGGGCGCCAGGCCTGGCGCACGGCGGAGTTCTGGCCACCGCGCTCGACGAGACGCTCGGCTCGCTGAACTGGCTGCTGCGCACGATCGCCGTGACCGGACGGCTGGAGACCGACTTCGCGCGGCCCGTACCCGTCGGTACGACGCTGTATCTCGAGGCCGAGGTGACGGCCGTGGCCGGACGGAAGATCTACTCCACCGCCACCGGCCGGATCGGCGGGCCCGCGGGCCCCGTCGCCGTCCGCGCGGACGCTCTCTTCGTCGAGGTCGACGTGAAGCACTTCGTCGAGCACGGCCGTCAGGCGGAGATCGACGCCGCCATGAGCGACCCGGACCAGGTCCGGCGCACCCGCGCCTTCGAGGTGAACCCGTGAGCCGTGAGCCCGTCCCCGTGCTGATCCGGCGCGTGGACCCTGACGTGCCGCTTCCGACGTATGCGCATCCCGGGGACGCCGGTGCCGATCTGCGGACCACCGAGAACTGTGAACTGGTGCCCGGGGAGCGGGCCGTACTGCCCACAGGGGTGTCCATCGCGCTGCCCGAGGGGTACGCGGCCTTCGTGCACCCCCGGTCGGGGCTGGCCGCCCGGTGCGGCGTCGCCCTCGTGAATGCCCCGGGGACGGTTGATGCCGGGTACCGTGGGGAGATCAAGGTGATCGTGGTGAATCTCGACCCGCGCGAGTCCGTGCGGTTCGAGCGCTTCGACCGGATTGCCCAACTGGTTGTCCAGCAGGTCGAGAAGGTCCGCTTCCAGGAGGTCGCGGAGCTTCCCGACTCGGTGCGGGCCGAGGGGGGCTTCGGGTCCACCGGTGGCCACGCCGCCGTGGACGGCGGAAGCGGCACAAACGGTCATGCCGCCGTGGGCGGCGCGACGGGTGGGAATCGATACGCTTCGGTCGTATCCGACCGGGAAGGACAGTGACGTGTTCGGACGTCGCAAGAAGAAGGGTGCCGCCGAGGACGCGGCCGGCGAGGCCGAGCAGGTCGTCGACAGCGTCGACACTGAGGCGGACGAGACGGACGAGGCAGAGGGCGGACGCGAGCGCGTACGGCTGGAGCCGGAGCCGCGGCCCGACGGACCCTGGGACAGCTCGGAGGTGCGTGACCCCGCAGAGGGCCGCGTCGATCTGGGCGGCCTTTTCGTGCCCGGTGTCGACGGCATGGAGCTGCGGGTGGAGGTCGCCGGTGACGCGATCGTCGCGGCGACCGTCGTGCTGCGCGACAGCGCCATCCAGCTCCAGGCCTTCGCCGCTCCCAAGCGCGAGGGCATCTGGGGTGAGGTGCGCGAGGAGATCGGCTCCGGCATCACGCAGCAGGGCGGCATCATCGACGAGGTCGAGGGTCCGCTGGGTTGGGAGCTGCGGGCACAGGTGCCGGTGCAGCTGCCGGACGGCACGAGCGGTTTCCATGTCGTGCGGTTCGTCGGCGTGGACGGTCCCCGCTGGTTCCTGCGCGGGGTGATCTCGGGGCAGGGCGCGGTGCAGCCGCAGGCCGCGGGTCTGCTGGAGCAGATCTTCCGGGACACGGTCGTGGTCCGCGGCGAGGGCCCCATGGCGCCTCGCGACCCGATCGTCCTGAAGCTGCCGAACGACGCTCAGATGGTCCCCGAGACCGTTCAGCAGGAGGACGCGGGTTCCCGCTTCTCCGGCGGCATGGGTCAGTTGCAGCGCGGACCGGAGATCACGGAAGTCCGCTAGCGGGCCCGCCCGGCCGGCAGCCACAGAAAAGGGCCGCATCCCTTCCGGGGGTGCGGCCCTTTCGGCGTGCGCGCACTCTTGACGCCGCATTGGTCTGTACCTACGGTCTCCGCTCAACGCCTAGTTCATAAGGGCGCTCTTTGTTCACATACGAGAACGGAGTCGCCGTGCGTAGACCCACATTCCTCGTGACCGTCACCGCCCTCCTCCTGGGCACCCTCGCCGCACCCGCCACCACCCGCGCCGAGGCCGCACCCGCCGCCTTCGCCCACCCCGGTGTCACCGTCTCCCGGGCCCAGCTCGACTTCGCCCGCCGACAGGTCGATGCCGGCGCCCAGCCCTGGAAGGGCGCCTACGACCGGATGCTCGCGAGCAGGTACGCCGACCTGAACCGCGCCCCCAAGCCGCGCGCGGTCGTCGAGTGCGGCTCGTACTCCAACCCGAACAACGGCTGCACGGACGAGCGCGAGGACGCGATCGCCGCCTACACCCAGGCGCTGGCCTGGTACGTCACGGGCGACGCGCGGCACGCGAAGAAGGCCATCGAGCTGATGGACGCCTGGTCCGCGGTGATCAAGGACCACACCAACAGCAACGCGCCCCTCCAGACCGGCTGGGCGGGCTCGTCCTGGCCCAAGGCGGCCGAGATCATCAAGCACACGTACTCCGGCATCTGGGCCGGCTCCGGGCGCTTCGCCGGCATGCTCCGCGACGTCTACCTCCCGGAGGTCATCAACGGCTCCAACTCCAACGGCAACTGGGAACTGTCGATGATGGAGGCCGCGGTCGGCATTTCCGTCTTCCTGGAGGACAAGGCGTCCTACGACAAGGCCATGGCGAGGTTCCGCACCCGCACCGCCGCCTACGTCTACCTCGCGTCCGACGGCGATCTGCCGAGGATCGTACCGAGCCAGAACCTCGACACCCGGGCGAAGATCGTCGCCTACTGGCAGGGCCAGTCCACCTTCGTCAACGGCCTGAGCCAGGAGACCTGCCGGGACTTCACCCACACCGGGTACGGCATCTCGGCGATCGCGCACATCGCCGAGACCAGCCGGATCCAGGGCCAGGACCTGTACGGCACCGATGTCGGCGAACGTCTGCGGCACGCTCTCGGTCTCCACGCCAGGTATCAGCTCGGCACGGCCGCACCGAGCTGGCTGTGCGGTGGCTCCCTGAAGCTGGGCCTCGGTCCGGTCACGGAGGTCGGCTACAACGCGCTGCACAACCGGCTCGGCATCGCGATGACGAACACCGAGACGCTGACCCTCCAGAACCGCCCGGCGGGCAGCAACAATCTCTTCCTCGCCTGGGAGACGCTCACGCACGGGGACAGCACGGTGTGAGAGAGGGCGTCGCAGCGTGCCGGCGACGGCATCCGCACAGCAGGTGAAACCGGGACCCTCCGACGTGAACCGTTCGGGGGGTCCCGTCCGATGTAGTGGTGAGGGGAAGCGGAGAGGGAGCGACGAGGAATCGAGGGGAGAGCGTATGACCGGGTCGACCTGCCAGGTGTCCGCCGCGTCAGGGTTGCGTCAAAGGGATCCCATGTCGTCCTTCTCACTCCCTTTGTCCATGTCGTCGGCCGTAAGGTCGACGCTGCGCAGGCAGGAGTCGGCGGAAGACAATGAGGACATGGCACGCGGCAAGCTTCGCATCCACCTCGGCGCGGCACCGGGCGTGGGCAAGACGTACGCGATGCTGTCCGAGGCCCACCGGCGTGTGGAACGGGGTACGGACTGCGTGGTGGCGTTCGTCGAGCACCACGACCGGCCGCGTACGGCAGCGATGCTGCACGGCCTGGAGGAAGTTCCCCGACGGCAGCTGGACCACAGGGCTGCCGTCCTCACCGAGATGGACGTGGACGCGGTACTCGTCCGCGGCCCCCAGGTCGCCCTCGTGGACGAGCTGGCCCATACGAACGTTGCTGGCTCACGCAACGCCAAGCGCTGGCAGGACGTGGACGAGCTGCTCGGCGCGGGCATCGACGTGATCTCCACGGTGAACATCCAGCACCTGGAGTCCCTCGGCGACGTCGTGGAGTCGATCACGGGGGTCAGGCAGCACGAGACGGTTCCGGACGAGTTCGTACGCCGCGCCGACCAGATCGAGCTGGTCGACATGTCGCCGCAGGCCCTGCGCCGCCGCATGGCACACGGCAACATCTACGCACCGGACAAGGTCGACGCGGCCCTGTCCAACCACTTCCGGCCGGGCAACCTCACCGCCCTGCGGGAACTTGCCCTGCTGTGGGTCGCCGACCGGGTCGACGAGCACCTGAAGCAGTACCGCAGCGAGCACCGGGTGTCCGCGATCTGGGGTTCGCGGGAGCGGATCGTGGTCGGGCTGACCGGCGGCCCGGAGGGGCGGACGCTGGTCCGGCGGGCCGCCCGGCTCGCGGAGAAGGGCGCCGGCGGTGAAGTGCTGGCCGTCTACATCGCGGGCGGTGACGGCCTCATCTCCGCCTCACCCAAGGAACTGGCCGTGCAGCGCACGCTCGTGGAAGACCTCGGCGGCACCTTCCACCATGTCGTCGGCGACGACGTTCCGGCCGCCCTCCTCGACTTCGCCCGCGGAGCCAACGCCACACAGATCGTCCTCGGCTCCTCCCGCCGCAAGGCCTGGCAGTACGTCTTCGGGCCCGGCGTCGGTGCGACGGTCGCGCGCGACTCGGGGCCAGACCTCGACGTGCACATCGTCACCCATGAGGAGGCGGCCAAGGGGCGGGGCCTCCCGGTGGCCAGGGGGGCGCTGCTCGGGCGGGCCCGGATCATGTGGGGCTGGGCGGTCGGGCTGGCCGGCCCACCGCTGATGACGGTGCTGCTCGGCGCGGTCGACCTCGGTCTGGCCAACGACATGCTGCTGCTTCTCACCGTGACGGTCGCGGCGGCGCTGCTCGGCGGCCTGCTGCCGGCGCTGGCCTCGGCGGCCCTCGGCTCCCTGCTGCTGAACTACTTCTCCACAGAGCCCTTGCACCGCTGGACCGTCGCCGATCCGAAGAACATCGTGGCCATCGTGATCTTCGTCGGGGTCGGGGTGTCCGTGGCGTCGGTGGTGGACCTCGCCGCCCGGCGCACCCACCAGGCCGCCAGACTCCGGGCGGAGTCGGAGATCCTCTCCTACCTAGCGGGCAATGTGCTGCGCGGCGAGACCAGCGTGGAGGCGCTGCTGGAGAGGGTGCGGGAGACCTTCGGCATGGAGTCGGCGGCCCTGCTGGAGCGCGGGGACCACCTGGCGCCGTGGACCTGCGCGGGCCGGGTCGGCGCAGGGCCTCCCGTGGAGCGGCCGGAGGACGCCGATGTGGACGTGCCCGTCGGGGACCGTCTGGCACTGGCACTCACCGGGCGGGTGCTGCCCGCGGAGGACCGGCGGGTGCTGGCCGCCTTCGCCGCGCAGGCAGTCGTCGTGCTGGACCGGCGGCGCCTTCAGGAGGAGGCCGACCAGGCCCGCACCCTCGCCGAGGGCAACCGGATCCGCACTGCTCTGCTGGCCGCCGTCAGCCACGACCTGCGCACCCCGCTGGCCGGGATCAAGGCGGCGGTGACAAGCCTGAGATCCGACGACGTGGCCTGGTCCGAGGAAGACCGGGCGGAACTGCTCGAAGGCATCGAGGACGGCGCCGACCGGCTCGACCACCTCGTCGGGAACCTCCTGGACATGTCCCGCCTCCAGACCGGCACCGTCACGCTGATCATCCGGGAGACCGATCTCGACGAGGTCGTGCCGATGGCGCTCGGCGGGGTCCCGGCGGGCAGCGTGACGCTGGACGTCCCGGAGACGCTGCCGATGGTCGCCGTGGATGCCGGACTGCTGGAGCGGTCGGTCGCCAACCTCGTCGAGAACGCGGTGAAGTACAGCCCGGACGGCACCCCCGTGCTCGTGTCGGCCAGTGCCCTCGCCGGCCGGGTCGAGGTCCGGGTCGTGGACCGTGGGCCGGGAGTGCCGGACGACGCCAAGGAGCGGATCTTCGAGCCCTTCCAGCGGTACGGTGACGCTCCCCGGGGAGCCGGGGTGGGCCTGGGCCTCGCGGTCGCGCGCGGCTTCGCCGAGGCGATGGGCGGGACGCTCGGTGCCGAGGACACACCGGGCGGGGGACTGACCATGGTGCTCACCGTACGTGCGGCCGAGGACCGCGGCGCGGACCGGCCGGGACCGTCCACCGGACTCGCGCCCCCCACCGCAGGCGGCCGGCGCCAGGAACACCCCGCACAACCAGAAAGGCAGGCTTCATGAGCTCGACCGGGGGGACCCCGCAGAGCGCCACGAGGGTGCTTGTGATCGATGACGAACCGCAGATCGTGCGCGCCCTCGTGATCAACCTCCAGGCCCGTAAGTACGAGGTCGACGCGGCACACGACGGGGCCACCGCGCTCCGGCTCGCCGCCGCCCGTCACCCGGACGTGATCGTGCTCGACCTGGGGCTGCCCGACATGGACGGCGTCGAAGTGATCAAGGGGCTGCGCGGCTCGACCCGGGTGCCGATCCTGGTGCTGTCCGCCCGGCACTCCTCGGACGAGAAGGTCGAGGCCCTTGATGCGGGCGCCGACGACTACGTCACCAAACCCTTCGGCATGGACGAGTTGCTGGCCCGGCTGAGGGCCGCCGTCCGCCGGGCCGAACCCGCGGGCGGGGGAGAGGACGAGGCCCTGGTCGAGACTGCCGGGTTCACGGTCGACCTGGGCGCCAAGAAGGTCAACAGAGACGGCAAGGACGTACGGCTCACCCCCACCGAGTGGCATCTGCTGGAGGCGCTGGTGCGCAACACCGGCCGTCTGGTCGGACAGAAGCAGCTGCTCCAGGAGGTGTGGGGGCCGTCGTACGGGACGGAGACGAACTACCTGCGGGTGTACATGGCGCAGCTGCGCAGAAAGCTGGAGGCCGATCCGTCGCATCCCCGGCACTTCATCACGGAGCCGGGGATGGGGTACCGATTCGAGAAGTGAGCCACGAGGTGTGCCCCCGAGGGACCGGAACGGGACCGGGGCCGGGACCGGTCCGGGGGCCGGAGCAGCGGGGCCAGGTGAGGGCCGGCACGCGGGTTCGGGCCCGGAGGGGCGTCCCGGTACGCTTCAGGTATGAGTGCTGTTCCTCGTTCCGAGAAGCCGGCCGGCCGGTTCCGGCGCATGCTCGATCGGCTCTCCTCCTCGCAGGAGGATCTGGAGTCCGAGGAGCTGCGCGAGGACGCCGAGACCGCGGGCTGCACACGGATCGGAGACTGCCAGGACCGCCAGGTCGTGACGGTTACTGGTACCTTGCGCACGGTCACCCTGCGGCCGCGGGCCGGAGTCCCGGCGCTGGAGGCCGAGCTGTTCGACGGCTCCGCCGCGCTGGACGTGGTGTGGCTGGGCAGACGCTCCATCGTGGGCATAGAGCCAGGGCGCAGGCTCATAGCATCGGGCCGGATCTCGCTGAGCCGGGGCCGCCGCGTGCTGTTCAACCCCAAGTACGAACTGAGACCCCTTGGTAGGGAGTAGCCGGTGACGTCGCTCGACAAGCCGACCGAAGACACTCAGCAGGACGACGCCCGGGCGGTGACGGAGGCCGCGCTGTTCGAGGCGTTCGGCGGAGTGCGGGGCATGGTCGAGACGGTGGTGCCCGGCCTGCTGTTCGTCACGATCTACACGATCAACAAAGACCTGCACATGTCGGCGATCGCCGCGCTGGCGGTGTCGTTGGTCCTGGTCGTGGTCCGCCTGGCCATGAAGGACACCGTGAAGCACGCCTTCAGCGGTGTCTTCGGTGTCGCCTTCGGTGTCGTGTTCGCGATGATGACGGGCAACGCGAAGGACTTCTACCTGCCCGGCATGCTCTACACGCTGGGGCTGTCGCTGGCGTACATCATCACGACCCTGTGCGGGGTTCCGCTGCTCGGGCTGATCCTCGGGCCGGTGTTCAAGGAGAACCTCTCCTGGCGGACCCGCAATCCCGGCCGCAAGAAGGCGTACGCGAAGGCCAGCTATGCCTGGGGGCTGATTCTCCTCGCCAAGTGCGCCATTCTCTTCCCGCTGTACTGGTGGGCCGATACCACTCAGCTCGGGTGGGTGCTGATCGCGCTGAAGATTCCGCCGTTCCTGCTGGCCGTGTGGCTGACCTGGGTGTTCCTGGCGAAGGCGCCCGCGCCGATCGATGTCTTCGCCGAGATGGAGGCGGAGGAGAAGGCCGCGGAGCTGAAGGCCGCGGAGCTGAAGGGCGCCGCGGGGTCGGAGTCCGCGGACGCCGGTCCGCGGCATCGGCGGGAGGACTAGGCACCGGCGGGACGGGTGGGTTCGGCGGGGAGTTTTCGCCCCCGCCGAACCCACCCGTCCCGTCGCCGGGGGCTGCGCCCCCAGATGCCCCGTCGACGCTCCGCGTCTCGTCCTCGAATGCCGGACCGGCTGAAGATCACTTCTCGCGGCGTACCGACAGCAGGTCCTCCAGCTGCTCCTCGCGGGCCTGGGCGGCCACGAACAGGAGCTCGTCGCCTGCCTCCAGGGAGTCCTCGCGGGACGGGGTGAGGACCCGGGTACCGCGGATGATGGTGACCAGGGAGGTGTCCTCCGGCCACTCCACGTCGCCGACCTGGGTGCCGGCCAGGGCCGACTCCTCGGGGAGGGTCAGTTCGACGAGGTTGGCGTCGCCGTGACTGAAGCGGAGCAGGCGGACCAGGTCGCCGACGCTCACCGCCTCCTCGACCAGGGCCGACATCAGACGCGGGGTGGAGACGGCGACGTCCACTCCCCAGGACTCGTTGAACAGCCACTCGTTCTTCGGGTTGTTCACCCGGGCGACGACGCGCGGGACGCCGTACTCCGTCTTCGCGAGCAGGGACACGACCAGGTTGACCTTGTCGTCGCCCGTGGCGGCGATCACGACGTTGCAGCGCTGGAGGGCCGCCTCGTCGAGGGAGGTGATCTCGCAGGCGTCGGCCAGCAGCCACTCCGCCTGGGGGACGCGCTCGACCGAGATGGCGGTCGGCGCCTTGTCGATCAGCAGGATCTCGTGGCCGTTCTCCAGCAGCTCACCGGCGATCGAGCGGCCGACTGCGCCGGCTCCGGCAATGGCGACCCTCATCAGTGACCGTCCTCCTTCGGGCCCTCGGCGAACGCGGCTTCGACCTTCTCCACGTCATCCGTGCGCATCATGACGTGCACCAGGTCGCCCTCCTGCAGAACCGTCTGCGAGCTGGGCAGGATCGCCTCGCCGAGGCGGGTGAGGAACGCGACGCGGACGCCTGTCTCCTCCTGAAGCCTGCTGATCTTGTGTCCGACCCAGGAGCCGGAGGCGTGGACCTCGGCCAGCTGGACGCCACCGGTGGGATCGCGCCACAGCGGCTCGGAACCCGCGGGAAGCAGCCTGCGCAGCATCTGGTCGGCCGTCCAGCGGACCGTGGCCACCGTCGGGATGCCCAGGCGCTGGTAGACCTCGGCGCGACGGGGGTCGTAGATACGGGCGGCGACGTTCTCTATGCCGAACATCTCGCGGGCCACGCGGGCAGCGATGATGTTGGAGTTGTCGCCGCTGGAGACGGCGGCGAAGGCCCCGGCCTCCTCGATGCCCGCTTCGCGCAGGGTGTCCTGGTCGAAGCCGACCCCGGTGACCCGGCGGCCGCCGAACGAGGAGCCAAGACGTCGGAAGGCGGTGGGGTCCTGGTCGATGACGGCGACCGTATGCCCCTGCTGCTCCAGGGTCTGGGCGAGAGCGGAACCCACTCTGCCGCAGCCCATGATGACGATGTGCACGACCGTCCTTCCGAGGTCAAGTGTTGCTGACTTGGCTGTAACAGGGTCTCAGACCGCCGACCAAGCTACACACGCGCGGTCCGCGGAGGGCACCCCTGTGCACGGTTGACGGTTTCAGCGACGGCTGATGCTCCAGAGGCTGAGGAGGGTGAGGATTCCGAGGCCGACGAGGGCGCCGACGGCTCCGATCAGCTCCGCGGTCGTGTGCATGGAACCTCCGATGAGGCGGCAGCGGACGGGAATTGTCATATAGACATGGCGATCGGCGTGGCCAGGGAATCCGCAGCCGCGCCATGGCCGAATTCACCCGTGAGGCAGACGGAACGCCTCCACGCCGGGGCCGGGGCGCACTGTCTCCCCGGCTGTTCCCGGGGGGAGGGTGGGCGAGCCCCTGTTCGAAGGCATACGATGCTCAGTTGTGTCCAAACTGACCGACGTGCCCAAGCGGATTCTGATCGGGCGCGCACTGCGCAGTGACCGGCTCGGAGAAACGCTCCTGCCGAAGCGCATCGCCCTACCCGTCTTCGCTTCCGACCCGCTGTCCTCCGTGGCCTACGCGCCCGGGGAGGTGCTGCTGGTCCTGTCCATCGCGGGCGTGTCGGCCTACCACTTCAGCCCCTGGATCGCCCTCGCGGTCGTGGTGCTGATGTTCACGGTGGTCGCCTCCTACCGGCAGAACGTCCACGCCTACCCCAGCGGCGGCGGCGACTACGAGGTGGCCAACACCAACCTCGGCCCCAAGGCGGGCCTCACCGTCGCGAGCGCCCTGCTCGTCGACTACGTCCTGACCGTGGCCGTCTCCATCGCCTCCGGCATCGAGAACCTCGGCTCCGCGATCCCGTTCGTCGTCGAGCACAAGGTGGCCTGCGCGGTCGCCGTCGTCGTCCTGCTGACGCTGATGAACCTGCGCGGCGTCAAGGAGTCCGGCAAGCTCTTCGCCATTCCGACGTACGTGTTCGTCGCGGGTGTTTTCACCATGGTCGCGTGGGGCGCGTTCCGGGCACTGGTCCTGGACGACACCATGCGGGCGCCGACCGCCGAGTACACGATCAAGGCGGAACACCAGGGTCTGGCCGGCTTCGCCCTGTTCTTCCTCATGCTGCGCGCGTTCTCCTCCGGCTGTGCGGCGCTCACGGGCGTGGAGGCCATCTCCAACGGCGTGCCCGCCTTCCGCAAGCCCAAGTCCAGGAACGCGGCGACGACCCTCGCCGCGATGGGGCTGCTCGCCGTCACCATGTTCTGCGGGATCATCGTGCTGGCCCTGGTCACGGACGTCCGGATGGCCGAGAACCCGGCCGTGGACCTGCTGAGCAACGGGGTCGCGGTCGGCTCCGACTACGTTCAGAACCCGGTGATCAGCCAGGTCGCCGAGGCCGTCTTCGGCAAGGACACCTTCCTCTTCGTCGTCCTCGCCGCGGCCACCGCGCTGGTCCTGTTCCTGGCGGCCAACACCGCCTACAACGGCTTCCCGGTGCTCGGCTCGATCCTCGCCCAGGACCGCTACCTGCCCCGCCAGCTGCATACCCGCGGCGACCGCCTGGCGTTCTCCAACGGCATCGTGCTCCTCGCGGGCGCGGCGTCGCTGCTGATCATCGTGTACGACGCCGACTCCACACGGCTGATCCAGCTCTACATCGTCGGCGTCTTCGTGTCCTTCACGCTCAGCCAGACCGGCATGGTCCGGCACTGGAACCGCCACCTGACGACCGAGACCGACCCGGCCGAGCGCCGCCGCATGGTCCGCTCCCGGGCGATCAACACCTTCGGAGCGTTCTTCACCGGCCTGGTCCTGGTGGTCGTCCTGGTCACCAAGTTCACCCACGGCGCCTGGGTCGCCCTGCTCGGCATGGTGATCTTCTACGGCGTCATGTCCGCGATCCGCCGCCACTACGACGGCGTCTCCGACGAACTGGCCGCACCCGAGGGCCCCAGCGACGACAGCGTCCGCCCCTCGCGCGTCCACTCGGTGCTGCTGATCTCCAAGATCCACCGTCCGACGCTGCGGGCCCTCGCCTACGCCAAGCTGATGCGTTCCGACACCCTGGAGGCGCTCACCGTCAACGTCGACCCGGCCGAGACCAAGGCGCTGCGCGCGGAGTGGGAGCGGCGCGGCATCGACGTACCGCTGAAGGTCCTCGACTCGCCCTACCGCGAGGTCACGCGGCCGGTCATCGAGTACGTCAAGAGCCTGCGCCGGGAGTCGCCGCGGGATGCCGTGTCGGTGATCATTCCCGAGTACGTGGTCGGCCACTGGTACGAGCAGCTCCTGCACAACCAGAGCGCGCTCCGGCTGAAGGGCCGGCTGCTGTTCACGCCGGGTGTGATGGTGACCTCGGTGCCGTACCAGCTCCAGTCCTCCGAGGTGGCCAAGAAGCGGGCCCGCAAGCGGCAGGAGTGGAACGCTCCGGGTTCCGTGCGGCGGGGTCCCGCGGGCGAGGGGCGCGGGAAGGAGCCGTCCGGCAAGGGTTCGGCGGGCTCCCCGGACACGCCCGGCCCGGACTCACCGGGCCCACAGGCCTGACCGGATCATGGTGAGCGGCCGGACGACAGCCACGTAGACTGGTGGGCTGTTGTCCGGCCGTACCTCGTTCGAGTAGTGGAGTCACCCCGCCATGCAGGCAGAACCGAAGAACTCGCAGGCGGACCCGCGGGTGGACTCGCCGGCACGCTCGCTCGTCGGCGAGGAGTACGAGGTCGAGGTCGGCCCCGTCGCCCACGGCGGTCACTGCATCGCCCGCACCGACGAGGGCCAGGTGCTGTTCGTCCGGCACACGCTGCCCGGCGAGCGGGTCGTGGCCCGGGTGACGGACGGTGAGGAAGGCGCGCGGTTCCTGCGCGCGGACGCGGTGCGCGTCCTGGACCCGTCCAAGGACCGCGTCGAGGCACCCTGCCCGTACTCCGGACCCGGCCGCTGCGGCGGCTGCGACTGGCAGCACGCCAAGCCGGGCGCCCAGCGCCGGCTCAAGGGCGAGGTGATCACCGAGCAGCTCAAGCGGCTCGCGGGCCTCACGCCCGAGGAGGCCGGCTGGGACGGCACCGTGATGCCGGCCGAGGGCGACAAGCTTCCGGCGGGCCAGGTTCCGCAGTGGCGCACGCGCGTGCAGTACGCGGTCGACGCCGACGGCAACGCCGGACTGCGTCGCCACCGCTCGCACGAGGTCGAGCCCATCGAGCACTGCATGATCGCCGCCGAGGGCGTCAGCGAGCTGGGCATCGAGCAGCGGGACTGGAGCGGCATGGTCTCCGTCGACGCCATCGCGGCGACGGGCTCACAGGACCGCATGGTGATCCTCGAACCCCGGCACGGCGCCCGCCTCCCCCTCGTCGAACTCGACAAGCCCGTCTCCGTGATGCGCGTCGAGGAGCACGACGGCGGCATCCACCGCGTCCACGGCCGGGCGTTCGTGCGCGAGCGTGCCGACGGCCGGACGTACCGGGTCGGCAGTGGCGGCTTCTGGCAGGTCCACCCGCAGGCCGCCGACACCCTCGTCAAGGCGGTCATGCAGGGTCTGCTGCCGCGCAAGGGCGACATGGCGCTCGACCTGTACTGCGGTGTCGGCCTCTTCGCCGGCGCCCTCGCCGACCGCCTCGGCGACAAGGGCGCGGTGCTCGGCATCGAGTCCGGCAAGCGCGCCGTCGAGGACGCCCGCCACAACCTCGCCGGCTTCGACCGCGTGCGGATCGAGCAGGGCAAGGTCGAGACCGTCCTCCCGCGTACGGGGATCAGCGAGGTCGACCTCATCGTCCTCGACCCGCCGCGAGCGGGAGCGGGCCGCAAGACGGTCGAGCACCTGTCGTCCCTGAAGGCGCGGAAGATCGCCTACGTCGCCTGCGACCCGGCCGCGCTGGCCCGGGACCTGGGGTACTTCAAGGACGGGGGATACCGGGTGCGGACGCTCAGGGCGTTCGATCTGTTCCCGATGACGCACCACGTGGAGTGCGTGGCGATTTTGGAGCCGGTCCGAGACAGTGCCTGACCTGCAGCTTTTGGGGAATGGTCGTCGGTTCGACCTGTTTCCGGTGGTCGCAACAGGTGGACGTGGAGAACGCTGCCTGAGCTGGGGTTTCTGGTGCTCCGGTGGCGGCTTGCGCGCGGGCCGCAGCGATTCCTGACGCACGGATGACGCACGCTCTGACGGGCCGTCAGCTTCGATTCGAAGACTGCTGGTTCGTGGCTGTTGCTGGCCGGTTTCGGCAGCCGGGCTGCGTGGTGACGTGGGTCAGCCGGAAGGTTGTCGAGAACGCTGAGACCGTCAGTGTCTGGTGTGCTCCGAGGTGTCGAGCCAGAGCCCGATGCGCGGAGTCTCCGCCCGCAGGCGTGGTCGAGTGCCTCGACCGTCCAGACGCCGTACCCGGCCTTCGGGATCCTCGCGCCCAACCGCGATGGCCTGGGCTGGCATCTGCGCGGACCCAACGCCCTGCGCATGATCGGGACCTCCCACGAGGTGGAGGCCTCAGGGCCAAACAGGACTGTGAACTCCAGGAAAGCATCGTGCAGGAAGGCCGTCCAGAACTCCCCGACGGCCAGCCGGCTCCGCTGACCAACACTCAGCTCGACGACCTCCTGGGCGAACGGTCCAGCCGGACCAGGGTCGTCCTCGGCACATCTGCTACCGGAGTCACCGACATCGCCCGGACCTTGCGTACGATCGCCGGACCGATCGATGGCTGGACGCTGCCGCCCGTCGGCAAGCCCAGCGTCTACAAGCAGGAGCTCACCGGAGGACGCCCTCGCGAACGACGTGTCGTCATCAGTGACTTCGTCAACTACCGGGACCCGGTGCGGCCTGAGACCTGCCGGGAGGCCGTCGACCTGGCCGAGGCGCTGCTGCCCGTCACCCCGGGAGTCACCCGCGCGGTCGTCCTCGTCACGGACACCACCCAACTGGCCCTGTGGCGGACCCTACTGATGGGAACCGAACCCACCTCGGCAGCCCCGGTGGTCCTGCGCCGTCACGACCGCCGCAGCCTGCGGGGGTGGGCTCAGCGTGTCAACATGTTCCACACGGAGGACCGTCTGGACCGTCTCCACGAGCTGACCGGCGGCTGGCCCTTCTTGGTCAGCCGAGCGCATCTCCTCCATGGCGAACTGGGTGACCCCGCCGAGGTGTTGCGCCGCCTGGCAAACCTACGCACGGACCGGGTCGAGGCCCGCGCCTTGGCCGAGGCGGCCGGAGTGTACGCGGACCCGCTGCTTGCCGCTGGGTACCGGGCCCTCGACGACGAGTTCAAGGACGGCCCTTTCGATCTGGAGGGCGCGGTGACTGCTGTGGCACTCAAGATCGAGGACGAGGATGAGGGGCGGTGGATCGTCAACTGCCTGGACGCTCTTCAGGTGTTCGACCGCGAGGACACCCAGTTGCACCTGGAACCGCTGTTGCGCCAGTGCGTTGCGCTCCGCATGTGACGGTGCATGATACTGGTCCGGCCGCCCGCATGCCCGGGCGGCCGGTCGCCTTTCACGGTCACCTTGCCGATAACCGACCAGACACGGCGAGGCAGACTCTGGGCTGCCAGGGCCGTCCCATGACGGGCAGCGTGTTCAGCTGACGTCGGAGACCCGGCGTACGTATATCCCGGCGCCGCTCTGCCCTGTTCACGCCGCCTTCCCTACGGCCGAGGCCCTGGAGGCCGGGTTCATAGGCGCGCACGAGGGATGACCCCAGTTGGTCACCGTCCCGATGGGGCCGCAGCTTGCCCGGCGTGCTTGCTGTGACAAGCTCGCGGCCTCGTTTGCAGCTGTGATCTCGTCCGGCCGCGATTAGTCGATGTCCGGCTCATCGGCCTCTGCAAGGAGCCGGGTCGCGAGGTCTTCGGCCCACTCCAAGGCCCATGTGCGGAGAGCACTGATGGTGGCCTCGTCCAGGCCGTAGGCAGTGAGGGCTTCGTCGTCGGTCCACTCGGCGCCCGTGAGGTTCGACTGCAGATCCTCGCGCTCGAAGCGGCCACGCGCGTGGCGGCGGCCAAACTCCTCGAGCTCGGCATTGCTCCAGCGGCGGGAGGCCGCGAACACGTCAATCAGGTCGCGGGGCGCCCCGCGGTCGGCGAGAGCGCGGACTTTGGTCCCGATCACGTCCTCCTCTGCGAGGACGGGTCCGTACGGGCTTTGGGTGACCGGCCGCCAGAAGATCTCCTTGAGGATGTCGACCTCGCATTCCTGCCCGGTGACCGGGTCGGTCACGGTGAAGCGGGCGGACAGCGGGGCGGTCTCCAGCGCGTGCACCTTCCAGCCGCGGGCTTCCAGGCCGGCGCGGAGCGCGGCGGCGATGTCGGCCATGGGCGCCGGGTTCTCGGTGGCGACATCGAGATCCTGGCTCGGGCGGTTCACGAGGCGGTGCGCCCGCACGGCATACCCGCCGGTGAGAACCAGGGGATACGGGGAGCCGAGAGCGATCACATCCGCCAGGAGCCGCGTGTGCAGCTCCGGCATGTCGGTCACGCGGCCGCCCGGGTGCGGGACGCGAGCTTGGGAAAGGCGTCTTCCCACACGGCGCGCACGGTACGGCCGACGAGTGTGCGCAGCACCGGCCACAGCTGGAGGAGCAGATCCTGGTTGAGGTACCGGGGCAGGTCATCGCGCAGACCCTCGTGCAGGACAGTGCGGTACAGGCCCATGCGCTGGCGAGGCTTGCTCATGTCGTACGAGGTCATCCCCGACCAGGCCATGTGCAGTGGCAGCTCCACGACCCCCTGGGTCGGGCCGTGCAACTCGTCCAGCGACTCCGGCAGCCGGAGCCGGAACTTCTCCCGGTACAGCGCGAGGTCCTCGGCGACTGCGCCCGAGATGTCGCTCGGCGTGGGTGAGGCAGGCTGTGAGCTGGAGGGCATAACTCCATTATGGCGGTCTGAGAAGCGGTGCGGGTCATGATGTTCGAGCCTGCGTCCAGAGTGAGCGGGAGTGGGTTCGTGCAGGTGAGCTCGTCGTGGCGGCCTCTTTCGCCCGAAGAGGAGGGATGGACTGTTGGTCATGACGCTCGTTTGACGCTCTGGGCGCCCGCGCCCGGGACAGAGAGTCGATGATCCCGCTTTGACCTGGGCTTTTCCGTGACTCGCCCAGGTCGGCATCTTTCCGATGACGCACCACGTGGAGTGCGTGGCGATTTTGGAGCCTACTGCAAAGGGGCTCTGACCTGCAGTTTTCCTAAATTGCTCAGGCGTGTCCGGGTGCGCTCGACGTGTTCCCCGAAATACACGACGTGGGACGTGTCCTGGTGCCGGGGAGTGGGTATGACCTGCGGCTTCGTGGGGGCGTCTCGCGAGGTGATGGACGGTTTCTCCTCGGTCCATGGGGGCGTGTGGGAAACCGTCCTGACGCTCATTCGACGCTGTTTCCGGCGGAGCGTCAGGTGGGTGGGGCTGCTCCAGCCGTGCGTGGAAGAAGGGTCGTGTATCCGAGTGTCATCAAACGGTACGAGGATGAGGCAGGTCGTCACCCGGCGCCGACCGGCGCTCGCCCGGCCTGCCACAGTGGTAGAGCCAGGGTGATGCCTGTCGCCCAGGGGCCGGCGGGCCGAGCGCTGATGTCGCGGTGAGACCCCCACCTACGTCTCCGAGGAGTATCCGCACTCTTTCCCACGTCTGGACAGCCGGCCTTCTTCTCGTAGCCGTCAGCTGACGAGAAGGAGGCCGGCAGGGCCTGGAAGAGCCTTACGGGGTCACGCACCTGCTGGTTCCACCCCTGCCAGCGGTCTAGTACTCCAGTGCGGTTTCGTGATCTATCCAGCACGTTTGCCGACGGATCGGCGTCGGTAGTGGCTGTGTCGGGCTGTTGCCTGGTGGCGTCTGCGCCAGGTTGACCACTGCAGCCTGGCCGCGGTTACGGCCGGTGGGCCGAAGACGGCGGTGAGCAGGTGGCGGATCTCTGGGACGGTCGAGGAGAGTCTGTTCACTGCTGCGGGCTGGGCGGTGCGGATCGGTGGGCCGCTTCGGTGCCGCGTCGGCGGCGAGGGCGGCCAGGAAGGCCAGGGCGAGCATGGCGAGGGTGATGTGCCGGTGCCATGAGGTCCAGTGCCTGACCTGGTCGAGTCCGACCTGGCCCTTGGCGGCCTGGAAGCATTCCTCGACGCTCCAGCGGACGCCGGCGACACGGACCAGCTCCGCAAGGGTGGCCGTGGTGGGTGACCAGCACAGGTAGAAGGCGAGTCCCCGGTGGTGCGGTTGCGGCGATCATTTCCCAGGCAAGGCGGCAGCGGTCCGTGGGGCCGACCGACGGTGAAGCCGCACCTTCCCCTGGCTTGTCGAGCGGAGGATCTCTTGGCTGCACGGCTTCCGCCGCCTGCGCATCCGCTGCGAACGACACGACGACGTCCACGAGGCATTCCTCAGCGTGAAGCCAAAGAGACAGAACCTAACGGCCGTCACCAAAGGGCAGGTGAAAAGCGTACTCCGTGGACGCATTCAGCTGGCACCATCCCGCCAGCCGTGTTGCGATGGTCGCGCCTACCAGCTCAATTGTGTCCATGCGTCTGCTGAGTGGGGCGGGCACGATCGGTCGCAGCCGCAAGGCAAGCTAGAAGGGGTAGGTGAATGGCCACATCGTTTGTGGGGCGATGGCGTGGAACCGTCATCAGTCGCAAGGCTGGCTACGGCCATCGTGTTGTCGTCAGCGGTGCCGCTGCCGGGAACGGAACGTACGACGCAGTTGTCGGTAGGAGCTTTGAGTTCACCGATGGGTCTGCCAGGCTGGAGTGGAACAACGGGGCTGGCTGGGCAGAGAGCTCCGTCGTGCATGATGTGGGTCTGGCGAGTCCCGTGGTGTGGACGTGTGACCTTTCAGCGGACGACGGCTATCTCCCCGGCGGTGGGGACGGCGACTACGCCGACCTCAAGGTCTCATTTGAGTACATTGATCCCCTCTTTGCTGTCGACGTGCGTCCCTTCGCCCTTGAACGTGGCAGCCGGGTGATGCTGCCCGACGGGATCTTTGACACGTCTCAAGGTGTGCAGTACATGGGAGTGCGGATTCGCAATACCTGGTTCGTTCCGTGGAATCCGCAGGACCCTTCCGGTGACCTCATGTCGGGTGTCCCGGGCGTGGAAATCGGAATCGCCCCGGAGTCTCGTGCCGCGCTGGCCGCTCGTGGGATCGTTGTGCGCGACGACTGGCTCCCCGCCGAGGCGGAGGCCTTCGGGCAGGAGATGAACGCTGGGTACGTCCGTATGCCGACTCTTGCGGTCGGCGAAACTACCACGATCTACTTCAAGATCGACGTAAGCCAGGCAGGCCCGTCCAAGCCGCAGATCGGATTCGTCGCCCGGCGTTCTAAGCACGACCCGAAGTATGACGCGCCCACGCGCGTGGCGCAAAAGCAGATTTTCGTCAGCCGCAGCACGTATGACAGTGCACGAAAGGAACTCGTCTGTGAGGTCCCCGAAGGCCGGTTGCGCCTGAAGTTCACCTCAATCGTTTTGGACCAAAAAGCAGCGAACGCCGCAGCCAAGGACCTTCTCGCCTGCCTTGAACGATCCCATTCCGGAACTGGGAGCTTGCCCAAGACCGGGGGGAGTCGGTTGAAGTATGGGTGGCAGCAAGGAAGCCTCTCGAAAGACGAATGCCGGGTGCGCGGCTCTGCGGAACTGCGTGACCTGTTCGCCGACCTGCAGGACGGCAAGGACGTCGACGTGTGCCGGCTGCAGCGCGTTCTGGAGGCTTGCTGCTGCTCGTCCTCCCCCTGCGGCTGCAATGGCGGACCTGGCGCCGGTTCCGACGGCGGCGGCACTGGCGGTTGGGGCGACGGCACGGGCGTTGACGGATGGTGTCGCGTCAAGCCAGTCGCATGGCTGCCCATCAGCTTCAAGTACCGGATCGAACCGGCAACCTCGTTCTCGGGCCAGTACGGGCCGCTGGCCTTCCAGGACCCGTGGTGGAAGGTCGTTCTCATCCTCGTTGCCGTGCTGCTCGAGATCGCCTCGTTGATCCATGACTACGTACGAGCCGGTCAGGACCCAGAGTTCATCATTGGAAAGATTCTGCGCAACGGCGACGCTATGACCAATGCTATTGACTGCGCCGTATCCGACCTGAACCGTTCCCGCAGTGTGGATCGTGGGGTGCAGGACGCACAGTCCGACGACAGTAACAACGCCTCACCGATCGAGGGGCTGGGTGGCATCATTAGCCTCGATCGAACCGACAACGGGAACTTCGGGGTGCAGGCAGCGACTATGGGCAACACCGTATGGAAGTCCGGAGGCCGCACCGGGACAACGAGAGGAACCGTGACGAGTATCACCTACTCAAGCGCCCCGCCCTTCGACGACCACGACACGATTTCGGGAACGGTCACTTTCACGAACCAAGTGCTCGTAACCCAGATCACCGGTATGACACAGCCCTTGTCGCAAGGCGGTGACTCTGGATCGGTCTGGGTGGACATGGCCAGTAAGCGGCCTATTGCTCTGAACTTCGCTGGCCCCGCCGACGACAGCGGAACCTACGGCGTAGGAAACCCCATCCTCGACGTAGTTAACCGTCTCAACATCCGATTCAACCCCATCCCTTTCTAGGAGCCGTCGTGAGCGCTCCGTTCGACCGCGAACTTGAACAGGCAATCAATGCGGCTACTGCACACGAGTTGCGCCTGCTGAATGTGCCAGGGGTCGTCAAGGTCGGCGCTGGCCCGCAGCGCACTGGGGGCGTCCTCACCGGTCGCGCCGCGGTCGTGGTGACCGTTCGGGCCAAGCGTTCGCCACAGGAGCTACAAGCGCTTGGGCTAACGCCGCTACCGCGCGAGTTGAATGGCGTGCCCGTCGACGTGATGGAAGAACACGTCCCGCAGGAAGCTCCCGAGATCGTACAGGCGCACGACGCTGCGGCTCAGGTGCTGGACCGCGTACGCGACGAATGGTTGCGCGAACCGAATGTCACGGGCATCGGGGTGGCCTACAAGAAGACAGGCGGGCAGACGGACTACCAGCGGTTGGCACTGACCGTTTTTGTTGCTCAGAAGGTCGCCCCTGACGAAGTCCGCCGATGGGGCTGGCGCGAGGTGCCCTCAGAGATCGACGGGATTCACACCGACGTTGAGGAGCTGCCACCGCCGCGTCCCACAACGGACGCCTCCGGCTCCCGAGGCGACCGCAAGGACCCACTCCTCGGCGGCATCACGGTCGGCGTCAACACCAGGCCGTTCAGCTGGGGAACGTTGGGTGCAGTCGTTTTCGACCGCAACACCAACGAGCAGCTCGTGCTCAGCAACCAGCATGTGCTCGATGGGACGTCGGGCACCGAAGTCGTCCAGCCATCCCCGATCTCCCTTGACGACTCCCTCGAGATCGGCTTTCAGTTCAACGCCTGTAATCCAATTGACTTTTTCCGGCTCGACACGCCCAACACGACCCTTGGGTCCGTTCTTGCCGGCGCGGCTGTGAGCGCGGCTTTGGCCGCGGCAATGAGCGACGAGATCGATCCGACCCGCCGGGGCCAGGAAGCGACGTGGCCACCGGAGGGCGCGCATACCCGCGGGGAGAGCCATAGCGTCGCCCTTACCTATCCGGAGATGCCAATTCCCGGCACACACTTCGAGATTGGCGCCACGTGGTCCTACGCGCGTCACACCACGGAGGGTGACCTCACCTATGAGGCAGACGACCTCAGAACCAACCCCCACGTGCTCGAAGATCAGCTGCTCCTGACTGACCGGAGCCGCTACCGGGCGGGCGACACAGTGCGGCTATACGGACTGATCCTCCCGGAGAAGTGCGCCTGGCACGGCGGTGATGAGACCCAAGTGACTGAGGCTGACCTCGCTACGTGGACAGCAGCCCTGCCGCCCCCCGCCCCGCTACCTCCCGCTACCTCCCGCTCCGCTGTCCGCCAGCAGCGCCATGCACCATCCACCTGTCCGAGACAAGATGGTTGCAGAAGTGACAGGGGACTGTCCCTGCGGCAGTTTCCATGTAACGGCCCTGTTGACGCCGGTAGACGTTGACCAGGCTTTTCCCATCGTGCTCCGGCAACCGGTCCGCGCCCGGGCCTTCGACGAGTGGATTGCCATGATGGACGTGCTGGAGTCGTACGTGGGAAAGGACCTGGCACTCGCGGAACGCGTGACGCGGCTGATGCGCTACGGGTGCTGGTACGTCGGATCGTTCACCACTGCCGATGTCCCCACTGGCGGATGGCGGCACTACCTGCATGTTCAGACTCTGAATGATGCACCGGCCGGCATGGACCCGGCTGAGGCGGCCCAAATCATCGGCGGGCTCCCGGTGAGTCAGAACACCCGACCTCAGAATGTGGGCTGCGGACCGGTCGTCCTTGAGGACGGTGAGTTTGACATCGAGCCACTCTAGCCTCGATCTTGCGTGACGGTCCGCCGACGGAGTCGGTGGACCGTTTTCGTGCTGTGGGCTGAGGCTGGGCAGGTTGAGGGCCCGAGTGTCGTCTC